>CAYRLT010000467.1:0-24050 GCA_964425095.1 uncultured Luteolibacter sp. | reverse complement strand
CCTCGCCATCCTCACCGGTGGCCGCGTGATCACCGAAGACCTCGGCATCAAGCTCGAAGGCGTGGAACTCAGCGACCTCGGCGAAGCCAAGCGCATCACCATCACCAAGGAAAACACCACCATCGTTGAAGGTGGCGGCACATCCGAAGCCATCACCGGCCGCGTGAATCAAATCCGTCGCCAAATCGAAGACACCACCAGCGATTACGATCGTGAGAAGCTCCAAGAGCGTCTTGCCAAGCTCGCTGGCGGCGTCGCCGTCATCAACGTCGGTGCAGCCACCGAAACCGAGATGAAGGAAAAGAAAGCCCGCGTTGAAGACGCCCTCCATGCGACCCGTGCGGCCGTTGAAGAAGGTATCGTCGCTGGCGGTGGCACGGCCCTGATCCGCGCTCAAGCTTCCATCGGCGATCTTGGCCTGGTGGGTGACGAGAAGACCGGTGCCGGCATCGTGGCTCGCGCCATCGAAGCTCCGCTTCGCCAACTCGTTGCCAACGCCGGCCGCGAAGCCGCCCTCATCGTCGAGCACGTCAAAAACGGCAAAGGCGGCGAAGGCTACAACGTCGCCACTGACAAGTTCGAAGACCTTATCGCCTCCGGCGTGGTCGATCCAACCAAGGTCACGCGCACCGCGCTTCAAAACGCAGCGTCCATCTCCGGACTCCTGCTCACCACCGAGTGCCTCATCACCGACCTGCCTTCCAAGGAAGCAGCCGGCGGCGGCGGTGGTGGTCACGACCACGGAATGGGCGGAATGGGCGGCATGATGTAAATCGTGGTGGCGGTTTCCAACCGCCATGCCCCACCAACCTCAAAGCCGGACAGGGAAACCTGTCCGGCTTTTTCGTGTTTGTGAACGAGGCATTCGCGAGTGCGCGTGCCGAAGTGCGCCGATCGCGCTGAAACTTGAAACTGCGTCATGTCGGGGTCCACCAGTGTGCGGAATTTGCTATTCTAGCGCCATATCATGCACTTTGTGGACCTATGGGTCTTGAATGTGTTTAGAGTGTCCTGTGAAAGCAACAAATCACTCCTCCATGGGGACGCTGGACGCCGACGAAGCGGTCGCTTCCGTCGCGTATCGGCTGAACGAATTCTTCGCCATTTATCCCATCACGCCGTCCTCGCCGATGGCTGAGCACGCCGATGAATGGTCGGCTGGAGGCCGGAAAAACCTTTGGGGAGCGGTTCCAAGCGTGGTGGAAATGCAATCTGAAGGCGGCGCCGCAGGTGCTTTGCACGGTGCGCTGCAAGCAGGTTCGTTGAGTGCTTCGTTCACGTGCTCACAAGGCCTGCTTTTGATGATCCCCAACATGTATAAAATCGCGGGAGAGCTCACCCCTTTCTGCCTGCACGTCACCGCCCGCGCGCTCGCCACTCACGCCTTGAGCATTTTTGGCGATCACTCGGATGTGATGGCTTGTCGCCAAACCGGCTTCGCCATGCTCTGCGGCGGCTCGGTTCAGGAGGCCCAAGATACCGCCGTGATCTCACAAATGGTGACCTTGCGTTCGAGGATCCCATTCCTTCATTTTTTCGATGGCTTCCGGACTTCCCATGAGGTTTCGAAAATCTCGTTGCTCAGTGATGATGATCTCCGCTCGTTGATTGATGATTCTGGCATCGCCGCGCATCGCGACCGCGCGCTCACTCCGGACCGCCCGAAAATCCGCGGCACCGCGCAAAATCCGGACGCATTCTTCCAAGCCCGCGAAGCGGGAAACCCGTATTACGCGGCACTGCCCGACCTCGTCAAAGAGGCGATGGCCGCATTCGCCGCCCGCACTGGTAGGACCTACCAACCCTTTGATTACGAGGGCGCACCAGACGCTGAGCGAGTCGTCGTCATCATGGGCTCCGGCGCTGAATCCGTCGCGGAAACGGTCACTTGGTTGAATGAAAACGGCCAGAAAACCGGCGTGCTGAAAGTCCGGCTTTATCGGCCGTTCTCGGTCGAGGATTTCGCCGCCACGTTGCCGAAATCCGTCAAGTCCATCGCCGTTCTCGATCGCTCTAAGGAACCCGGTGCGCTCGGCGAACCGCTCTATCTCGATGTCGTCGCCGCCCTCCGCCAAGCGGAAAATGCTGGCCTAATTCCCCAGGCGCAATCGATCCGAGTGATCGGTGGCCGCTACGGCCTCGGTTCGAAAGAATTCACTCCCGCGATGATCAAGGCGGTGTTCGACGAACTCGCAAAACCCGCGCCCAAGCAAGTCTTCACCGTTGGCATCAACGACGATGTCACCGGGCTCTCGCTCGATTACGATCCGGAATTCGAAGTGATTCCCGCTGGCATGAAACAAGCCGTCTTCTTCGGCCTTGGCTCGGATGGAACGGTCGGAGCTAACAAAAACAGCATCAAGATCATTGGCGAAGGCACGGAGAACTACGCGCAAGGTTACTTCGTCTATGACTCGAAAAAAGCCGGTGCGATGACCGTTTCTCACCTGCGTTTCGGCCCAAATCCGATCCGTTCGACTTATCTGATCCGCCAGGCCGAATTTGTCGCCTGCCACCGCTTCGATTTGCTCAACCAAGTCAGCGTGCTCGACTACGCGAAACCCGGCGGGATTTTCCTGCTCAACTCGCCCGGCGATCCACACGAAGTCTGGGACCGCCTGCCCCATGAGATTCAAGAACAGATCATCCGGAAAAAACTCTCATTCTACGCCATCGACGCCAGCACCGTCGCCCGCAACGTCGGTATGGCCGGACGCATCAACACGATCATGCAGACGTGTTATTTCGCCATCTCGGGCGTTTTGCCGAAAGATGAGGCCATCGACGCGATCAAATACGCCATTAAGAAAACCTATGGCAAACGCGGTGATGCGGTCGTCCAGAAAAACTATGACGCCGTGGACGGAACGCTCGCGAACCTTGTCCAAGTTAACTATTCGGACACCGCGACATCGACCATCCACCTCCAGCCGCTCGTTCCGAAAAATGCCCCTGATTTCGTCCAACGCGTCACCGCATTGATGCTTGGCGGCAAAGGCGATCTTCTGCCAGTCAGCGCATTCCCAATCGATGGCACCTGGCCTACCGGCACCACTCAGTGGGAAAAACGCAACATCGCCGAGGAAATCCCGGTTTGGGAAACAGATATCTGCATCCAGTGCAACAAGTGCGCGATTGTCTGCCCGCACGCAGCGATCCGCCCTAAAGTCTATCAACCCGAGCTGCTCGCCAACGCGCCGCCCACTTTCAAATCCACCGAGTTCAAAGCGCGCGACTATCCGGGCATGGTTTACTCACTGCAAGTGGCCGCCGAAGATTGCACCGGTTGTCAACTCTGCGTTCAAGTCTGCCCAGCTAAGGACAAGGCAAACCCAAGCCGCAAGGCGATCAACATGGTGCCTCAAATCCCACTGCGGGACGCCGAGCGCGAAAACTTCGCCTTCTTCCTCGATCTGCCGGAGCCCGATCGCGCGATGCTTCGCGACGACGTCAAAACCACGCAGTTCATGCAGCCACTCTTTGAGTTCTCCGGTGCCTGTGCCGGTTGCGGTGAGACGCCTTACATTAAACTGCTCACTCAGCTCTTCGGTGACCGCTTGCTCATCGCGAACGCCACCGGTTGCTCGTCGATCTATGGCGGAAACCTGCCCACCACGCCATACACCCAAAACGCCTGCGGACGCGGTCCGGCATGGGCGAACTCGCTCTTCGAAGACAACGCGGAATTCGGCCTCGGCTTCCGCGCCAGTCTGGACCAATCGAAAGTATTCGCCGAAGTCCTGCTTCGTGATCAAGCCGGTGTGTTAGGCGATGACCTCGTCACTTCCATCCTCACCGCCGATCAAACCGATGAAATCGGGATCAACGCCCAGCGCGAACGAGTCGTCGCCGTGCGCGCTGCCCTCGCCGGACAAAATACTTCGGAATCTCGCACGCTCACCCAAATCGCCGACTACCTCGTGGAAAAAAGCGTCTGGATCCTTGGCGGCGATGGTTGGGCTTATGATATCGGTTTCGGCGGACTCGATCACGTGATCGCTTCCGGTCGCAACGTGAACATCATGGTGCTCGATACCGAGGTTTACTCTAACACTGGCGGCCAACAATCGAAGTCCACGCCGCTTGGCGCGGTCGCCAAGTTCAGCATGGCTGGCAAGGCGCTTCCGAAAAAAGACCTCGGTCTGATTGCCACCACCTACGGCTCGGTATATGTCGCCCGGATTGCCATGGGAGCCAAAGATGGTCACGCGGTCACGGTCATGCGCGAGGCGGAAAGTTATCCCGGACCATCCCTCATCATCGCCTACAGCCACTGCGTCGCGCATGGTTACAGCTTGTCTCAAGGGCTGGAACAACAGAAGCGCGCCGTTGCCTGTGGATACTGGCCGCTGTTCCGCTTTGATCCACGCCGTGCGGAAAAGGGTGAAAACCCGATGAAGCTCGACTCCGCCGCGCCCAAAGGTTTACTAACCGACTTCACCCGCAACGAAACCCGCTTCCAAATGCTGGAACGCATCAACCCGGAACGTTCGGCGATGCTTCAACAAATGGCAGCTGCATCCGTGAAGGAACGCTTCGCTCACTATCAACAAATGGCGGCCACCAAGGAGACTCCCATTTCCTCCGAAACCACCACTCCTAACGCCTGATCATCATGGAACTCGCAACATCCTATCTCGGATTACCCCTGAAAAACCCGGTGATGCCCGGCGCCTCGCCGCTGGTTGACCAACTCGACAACGTCCGTCGCCTTGAGGACGCCGGAGCCGCAGCCATCGTGATGCACTCGCTCTTTGAGGAACAGATCACCAAAGATCAACTCGCGGAGTTTGCTCACACCGAAAATCCGGCTGAATCGTTTTCCGAGGCCACTTCCTACTTCCCGCGGATGGAAGACTACGCTTTCGGACCGGATCGCTACCTGGAGCAGATATCGCGCATCAAGGCTTCGGTGGAAATCCCCGTCATCGGTTCGCTCAATGGCATCAGCCTTGGCGGTTGGACCGATCACGCGCGTTTGATCGAACAAGCCGGTGCTGATGCCCTCGAACTCAATGTCTATTATGTCGCCACGGATCCGGACGAAAGCGGTAACGCGGTAGAAAAACGCACGCTCGATATTCTCGAGGCGGTCAAGGAAAGCATCACGATTCCGATCGCGGTGAAACTCTCGCCTTTCTTCTCATCGCCCGGTCATTTCGCCAAGCAGATCGACTCACTCGGAGCTGCCGGTGTGATTCTTTACAATCGTTTCTATCAGCCTGATATCGATATCGAAGAACTCGAAGCGACACACCGCCTTGACTTATCCAACTCCACCGAACTCCGCCTGCGTTTGCGCTGGGCCGCGATTCTTCATGGCCATCTGAAAGCGGATATCGCTGTAAGCGGCGGCGTCCACACCCCCGAGGACATCATTAAGGCCATCATGTGCGGCGCGAATGTCGTGCAGGTGGTTTCAAGCCTGCTAAAATACGGACCATCCCACATCGGCAGCCTCATCGCCGGCTTGCGCAACTGGATGGAAGACCACGAATACGAATCCGTCGATCAAATGCGCGGTAGCATGAGCTTGAAAAATTGCCCGGATCCATCCGTCTTCGAGCGCGCCAACTACCTCCGCGTCCTGCAACTTTGGAAAGTCTGAATTCGCCAGCGTGACGACCCTTTCTCTCACCACCGGATACGCGATCGAAGCCCTCGCCTGCTTGGCGAAGAATGGCGAGGTCTCCATGCGAATTGGAGAAATCGCCGACCTGACCGAGATCCCGGCCCCGTATCTATCAAAAATATTCCAGCGCCTCGGTGATGCCGCGATTGTCGAGTCCAAGCGTGGATATAAAGGGGGTGTGAGACTGTCGCGCTTGCCAGCGGAAATATCGTTGCTCGAGATTGATGCCGCCGTGGAAAGCGGCAGACCTTGCCCTCATAGCCACGTGACGCAAGAAAGTCCTCGACCAAACACATTCTGGGAGGCATTTCATCAGTCGTATCGTGACAAACTTGCGGCGATGACGCTCGCCGAGGTTCTCGCCTACGAATTAAACCCAAGCCTGGTCATTTCATGAACCATCCGTATTTACCAATTTTGATATTCTTTGGAGTGGCGCTGATGGTCCCCATCGCCTCACTCGTCCTAGCCCGGCTCTGGATGACGTTTTTCACGCCGATCAAGCGCGGTGATGAAAAAAACGCGCTCTACGAATGCGGAGTGAATCCACTCGCCGAGCGACAAACGCGTTTCCATTCGCAATACTACCTTTTCGGCCTGTTATTTCTACTTTTCGACGTGGAGACCGTTTTCCTGCTTCCCTTCGCCGTGGCGTTTCTCAAACTGTCGATCGCATCGTTTTTGATCGCCATGTTGTTTCTGTTACTGCTTGCTGAAGGCCTCGTCTGGGCTTGGAGTAAGGGACTACTCAATTGGCGCGGCCCCTCGAAACCCAACCTCACGATTTATGGCGATTGATCCCAAACTGGCTGAGGACCTGAAATCCCAAGGAGTGCATGTCACTTCTTTCGAACAGCTCATCAACTGGGGCCGTTCCAGCTCGCTCTGGCCACTTCAGTTCGGCCTCGCCTGCTGCGCCATCGAAATGATCGCCGCCACCATGGCGAAATACGACATGGCCCGTTTCGGGGCCGAAGTCTTCCGTCCTTCGCCGCGCCAAGCCGACTTGATGATCGTCGCCGGCACCGTCACCAAAAAGATGGCCCCGCAGGTAGTCCGCCTTTACAACCAAATGGCCGAGCCGAAATACGTCATCGCCATGGGCGCATGCGCGATCTCCGGCGGACCGTTCAAGGATGGCTACAACGTGCTCAAGGGCATCGACCGTTTTATCCCGGTGGATGTCGTCATCCCCGGCTGCCCACCGCGTCCGGAAGCTTTGTTAGAAGGCTTGATGACGCTGCGTGACAAGATCTCGAAGGAAAAACTCATGGGCAAACACCGCGCCCGCCACGCCGATCCAAATGGAGCGGCCTCGTTTCCGGTGCCGGAATTCGGTCCGCACGATCTCGAGCCAACCGCCAACCGCGAGATCTGGAATCCGCCAACCATCGTCCGCGAGGAAGGAGGTTCCGAATGAACGTTGAAATCGAAACCATTCTAGCAGGAATCCGTGAAGCGCTCCCGAATGCCGGGATTTCGCTCCGCAAAAACCCCGGTCCGTCCGGCCAGCATTCGCTGTTAGTGGATGGTGCGAATCTCATCGAGGTCTGCCAATTCCTTCACGACAAACTCGATTTCGACTTGCTCTCCAACGTCACCGGCGTCGATTGGCCGGTGCCAGCCAAGGCTGACGCCGTCGCAGTGCCGGAAGGTGAGGCGACTCCCGCTTCGGAGGGATTTCTGGAAGTGCTCTATCACCTATATTCAACCAGCCGCCGTGTCGGCCCGCTGGTGCTCCGCGCTCGCACTGCGGATCGCGCGGAAAACGCGAAAATTCCCTCGGTTGTCTCCGTCTTCCGCAGCGCCGAATTTCAAGAACGCGAAATTTTCGATCTCTACGGCGTCATTTTCACCGGCCATCCCGATCTCCGCCGCATCTTGATGTGGGACGAATTCGTCGATCACCCGATGCGCAAGGATTACGTCGCACCCGACGACTACGAATACGAACCCACCCCGCACGACACCGTTCTGGAAAAAGCTAAAACACACTATCCAACCAATCCTTGATTTGCCGAATGAACCGCAGATTTCACAGATTACACAGAGAGGAATCCAATTCATCCAATCTTAATCCGTGTAATCTGAGTAATCTGTGGTTTTAAACTGAATTTTAAGAATGATCTCCGACTCGTCCATGCCCTATTCCGCGCCCGCCCTCTCAACCGGGGACGACGACGATCAGTTGCTGCGCGTTTCGTTAGGGCCGCAGCATCCGTCCACGCACGGAGTGTTCCGCATGAACGTCGTGCTCGATGGCGAGACGGTGGTCAGCCTCAAACCGGTGTTCGGCTACCTTCATCGCAATCATGAGAAGATCGCCGAAAGTGTGACCTATCTCAGCTCGATGCCTTACACCGATCGGCTCGATTACATCTGCCCGCTTTCCAACAACTGGGCCTACGCCCATGCCGTGGAGAAACTCGCCGGGATCGAGGTGCCGGAGCGCGCGGAATACATGCGAGTCATCCTAGCGGAGCTCACCCGGTTGATCAATCACACGGCTTTCATGGGATTCATCCTCGGCGACATGGGCGCATGAGGCTCCGCCCTGATGTATGCTTTCCGCGAGCGGGAAAAAATTCTCGATCTGTTCGAAGATCTAACCGGTGCGCGGATGATGGCCAATTTCATGCGCTTCGGCGGTTGCCGCAACGACCTGCCCGCCGGGTGGGCGATGAAGTGCGGCAAGTTGGTCGATGAATACGGACCTTTCCTCGACGAGATGGAGAAATTTCTGGTAGGAAACGAAATTCTATTAGCGCGCACCCAGGATGTCGGCCAATTACCCAAGGATGTTCTCATCAATGGCGGCATCACAGGCCCGATGCTGCGCGCCGCGGGCGTGAACTACGACATCCGCAAGGTGGAACCTTACGGCATCTATGAGCGCTTCGATTTCCGCATTCCGCTTGGCGAATCAGGAGATTGCTACGATCGTATCATGATCCGTTTCCTGGAAATGCGCGAGTCATTGAAAATTCTCCGCCAAGCGATCGACCAACTTCCCGAAGGCGATTACATCCATCCGAAAGCGAAGATCCGCAACTTCAAGCCCCCCATCGGCGAAGCCTACGGCCGCATCGAAGGGCCTAAAGGCGAACTCGGATTCCATCTCATCAGCGATGGTATGACCAATCCGTATCGCTATCGCGTGCGGCCTCCTAGTTTCATCAATCTGACTCTCATCGAAGATATGTGTCTCGGCCTCGATCTTGCCGACGTCGTGATTATTCTTGGCAGCATTGATATTGTGTTAGGGGAGGTGGACCGATGAATCAAAACACCAACATTGACCGCCTGCCAGCCCCGAGGAAACCCGGACGCTGGTCCATTCCCGGTTGGGGATTGCTGCAAGGTCTTGCGGTAACCGGCCGCAACATGGTGGAGAGCTATTACAAGAAGGAGCGGATGACCACCATCCAGTATCCTGAGGAACGAGCGCCCATCAGCCCGAATTTCCGCAATTTTCCGTTCCTCGTTTTCGACACCGATCCGGCGGCCGACCTGCGCTGCACCGCCTGCTCGATCTGCGAAAAGGAATGCCCGCCACAGTGCATCTACATCGTGCTGGATCGCGATGAAAACGGCAAGTCGCTCAAGCGGCCGAAGGTTTTCGACATCGATCTATCCGTCTGCATGAATTGCGGTATTTGCGCGGAAGTCTGCCCCTTCGATTCGATCTACATGGACGGCGAATATGAACTCAGCACCGATGACCGCTTCGGTGGTTTGCTCTTCGGTCTCGATCGCCTCGCAAAATCCGCGGATTACCACATGAAATTACGGCCGGAACAGGCGTCCGAAGTCATGTCCCGCCGTAAAGCCGAGGAAGAGAAAAAAGCCGCCGCTGCCGCCGCCAAACTGGCAAAGGCAAAAGCGGACGCAGAGGCGAAAGCCAAGGCCGCCGCCGAAGTCAAACCCGATGAGAAAGGAGAAGAGGCATGAGCAAGATCTGTTTGAGCGGGCAACGGACAGGATGCCCGGACCACGTGGCGCGGGCATCCTGCCCGCAGCCAAAACAAATGGCTCTCCTGCCGCTTTTGGCAGCAGTTCCGTCCGAGCCGTCACTGATGTCGCTCGAACATTTGCCACGCCTTCCGCAGCGTTTGGTCGAAATGCTTCTCCAGAACTTCGGCGCTCCCGAATGGCTGGTTTTGATCGCCGGATTCCTAGTCGCGGCTTCCACCGTCGTCGGTGTGTTCGCGGGTGGCTTCGCGTTGCTTTCACTCGTCGAACGGAAAACCCTCGCCCGCGCCCAGAACCGGATCGGTCCTAACAGAGCGGGCTGGTTCGGTATTCTGCAACCGGTCGCCGACGGCATCAAGATGCTCACCAAGGAGGACATTGTGCCTGCAAAAGCGGAGAAATTCCTGCATCTGCTCGCACCCATCATGATCGTCGTCCCGGCCATTCTCGCGCTTGGTGTGATTCCCTACGGTCGTGAATGGATACCGGTGCCGCTGGAACTCGGCTTGTTGTTTTTCTTTGCAGTTGGCGCGATGACCGAAGTCTCGATCTTCATGGCCGGCTGGGCGAGCGGTTCAAAATTTCCGATGCTCGGAGCCATGCGGGCGATCTCGCAAATGGTGAGCTATGAATTGCCATTGATGATTTGCGCACTCGGAGTCGTCATGGTTTCCGGAACGCTTTCTCTACCCGACATTGTGGACAAACAGGGCGGTTTCCAACTCGGTTTCATTCCCGCATGGAATTTGTTCACGCCATGGGGATTTGTCGCCGGATTGTTATTCTATGTCTGTAGTATTGCGGAGGCAAACCGTTGCCCATTCGACTTGCCGGAAGGTGAGTCGGAAATTGTCGCCGGTCACATGACGGAATACTCGGGCTTCAAATACGCGTTGTTTTTCATGGGTGAATATCTCGGACTTTTCGCCATCGCTGGACTCGGCATCACGCTCTTCCTCGGCGGCTGGCAGGCCCCGCTTCCAGGCCTCGATTTCGTGCCATCGTGGATCTGGTTCTTCGCGAAACTTTGCGCCGTCATCTTTTCCTACCTTTGGATCCGCGCCACCTTCCCGCGCGTGCGCATCGACCAACTCATGCGCTTCGCCTGGCTTTGCATGATCCCGATGGCCTTGCTCACTCTGCCTGCCGCAGCGATCTGGCACTTCACCGGCCGGGGTTTGCTTTCCTGGGTGGTCACCGTGCCGCTCCTGATGATCCCATGGGTCATCATCACCGTGATTTATAACAAACGCTTGGCACCTACGTTACGCACTTACCGCTTCGCCGAATGATCCCGCTCCTCATACTAACCCCACTCATTCTTCTCGCCGCTCTCGGCGCGGTTTGGAAAGCGCGTCCGGTGCATGCGGCGTTGCTGCTGGCGCTCACGCTGGCCCTCAACGCGGTTCTCTATCTGGTGCTGGGCGCTGATTTCATCGGCCTGATTCAATTCATGGTCTATGTCGGTGCGGTCGCGGTGTTGATTGTGTTCTCGTTGTTGATCACACGCCCTGGCGACGAGGCTGAGGAAATTGCCCGCCGTCCAAGGTCGCTGGTGACAGGGTTGGCCTGCTCGCTTCCGGTTTTGGCGGTGATGCTGTTTATGATTTCCCGATTTGAAAATGCCGAGCAAGCCGTGGTCGACGCTCGGGCTGTATCGATTGAGCAACTCGGCACCACACTTTTCACCACCCACGCACCTGCTGTGATGGCGGTTGGCGTTTTACTAACCGCCGTGATGATCGGAGCCGCGTTGTTTGCTCGCGAGCCCGGTAAAAAAACTCAAACCCCATCCGACTCATGACGCCGTTGGCCATGTTGCTCACGCTTTCCTCGCTGATGTTCACGCTCGGTCTGTTAGCCGTGCTGACCCGCCGGAATGCGATTCTGGTGCTGGTGGGCATCGAACTGATGCTCAACGCTGCCAACATCAACTTCATCGGGTTCTGGCGCTACGGCCCGCCGGATCTGGCGCTCACCGGCCCGATGTTCGTCTTGTTTTCCATCGCCATCGCCGCTGCCGAAGCAGCGGTGGGCTTGGCCATCATCCTGATGGTTTTCCGCCACACCCGCTCGACCGATCTCAACAAACTGGATTCCCTCCATGGTTGAAACCCTAACACCTCATTTGCCCAACCTGCTCTGGTGGGTGCCGCTACTGCCCCTGATCGCGGGAGGCATCATCGCGTTGCTGCCTGATAAACACGGCCGATTTGCCTCGAAACTCGCGATCGGCGCCTTGTTCGTCTCCTGCTTGATCGCGCTGGCGGCGTTGGCATGCAGCCTGACGCCCAAGGAAGTGGAGGCCTTCGCCCTGGTCACCTGGTTCACCTTTGGCGATGTCGCTTTGAAAGTCGGCCTGCTGCTCGATCCGCTGAGTGCATCGATGGCGGCGATGGTCAGCTTCGTTGCGTTGTGGATTTTCATCTACAGCACCGGCTACATGGCGGACGAGAAGCGCTTCGGCCGATTCTTCGGATTTCTCTCCTTGTTCTGCGGCGCGATGCTGATGGTGGTGCTTTCCAACAGTCTGCTGCTGCTTTTCATGGCATGGGAATTGGTCGGCCTCGCATCCTATTTGCTCATTGGTTTCTATTTTGAAAAACCCTCAGCCGCAGCCGCTGCGCAGAAAGCGTTCATCACCACGAGGGTGGGGGACATGGCGTTTTTCCTCGGCATGATCTGGTTGTATTCACAGACCGGCACCTTGTTGTTTTACGATGGTGGAAACGGCTTGTTAGAATCCGGCGCGCTCGCCTCGCTGGCGGGCACCGCGACTATCGGCGGACTCAGTGTTTCCGCCGCAGCGGGACTGCTGCTTCTCGTTGGTGCGATGGGCAAGTCCGGCCAAGTGCCACTCCACACCTGGTTGCCCGATGCGATGGAAGGCCCCACTCCGGTGTCCGCACTCATCCACGCCGCGACGATGGTGGCCGCCGGTGTATTCATGGTCGCCCGCACACATCCGATCTTCGCCAATGGTGGCGGACTGACGGTTCCTCTAACGGCCTGTGCATGGGTCGGCGGCATCACCGCGCTTTACGCCGCGCTGGTTGCCATGGCGCAGACGGATTTTAAACGCATTCTCGCCTACTCGACCGTCTCGCAACTCGGTTTCATGATGGTGGCGCTCGGCACCGGTGGCGTGGCCGCGGGAATGCTTCATCTGATTTGCCACGCGTTCTTCAAGGCGCTGCTCTTCCTTTCCGCCGGTTCGGTGATCCACGGTTGCCACGGGGAACAGGACATCCGTAAGATGGGCGGACTTTCAAAACCCATGCGACGCACGTTCATCGCCTATGCGATTGGCATGATGGCGCTCTCCGGCTTTCCGTTCTTGTTCTCCGGTTTCTGGAGCAAGGAGGGGATTCTTCACAGCGCAATGACATGGGCCGGCGGCTACGGCCCGTTCCTGTTAGCCGCGTCCGCCGCGTTGCTGACCGCGTTTTACATGACGCGCCAGGCGCTGCTGGTGTTCTTCGGTGTGCCGCGCAAACCCGGCGTGCACCACCCACACGAAAGCCCTTCGGTAATGCTCATTCCTCTCTACGTGCTGGCCGCCGGCGCGGTGTTGCTTTCACTCGTCGCCACGCCGATCTGGCCGTGGTTTGAAAAATGGATCGAAGGCGAATCGGCCGTCTTCGATGGCGGCGCATTGAGTCACGGACTGGGACTGATCGCCCTCTCGCTGGGCATCGTTACCGTCGGTGTCGGCGCTTCGTGGATGATCTATCGGAAACCTTCCGAGAATAGCAACGCTCCCGATCCGTTGGCCGGAAAACTCGGACCACTCTGGAATTTCCTTGAACGCGCGATGGGCTTTGATGCGCTTTATGAAAAAGCAATCATCGGACCGCTCGCGTTTTTTGCCGGCGGCGTCGACATGCTCGAACGCATGCTCTTCGTCCCGCTGATGGGCGTGGCCGAGGGCCTCATCAAAGGTTTCGGCCGCCTGACGGGGGCCACAGACGAAAGCGGCATCAACCGCGGATTCAACAGCCTTTGCTCGGGACTGAAGAATCGCGCCAGTTCCGCCTCACGTTCCCAATCCGGCAGGCCACAAGCCTACCTGCGCTCTATCGGTCTCGGCATGTCCGTGCTTCTCATCCTCTATTTCTGGCTATGCGCCCGTTAAATCCATGATGCTGTTATCGCTCATCCTCCTTCCGCTCTTAGGCGCTGTCCTGCTGGCGCTGCAACCCATGCTCGGTGCCAAGGGCGCTGGCCGATTCACGATGTGTTGGGCGGTGTTGGCTTTGCTGCTGGCAGGTGGCGTGGGATGTCCTGTCTTGTCCTCGCGTGAATGGTCTCTGCCATGGATTCCCGATGCGGACATTGCTCTGCGTTTCAGTGTGGATGGAATCTCGTGGTTGTTCCTGGTTCTAACCGGCTTTGTGACCTTGTTCGCGGTGGTGGCCTCGTTGCTGAACGGCAAGGGCGACCGCGCCTACTTCGCGTTGATCCTGGTTTTGCAATCCGCCCTGTTCGGTGTCTTCACCGCGCGGCATTTCATTCCGTGGTTCCTGTGTTGGGAGCTGACGCTGATTCCGGCCTACCTGCTCATCCGTCTGTGGGGCGGCTCCGGCGCGCCGAAAGCCGCGCTGCGCTTTTTCATCATGACGCTTGGCGGCAGTGCCTTCATGTTGGTCGGATTCCTTGCCTTGCAACTCGCCGTTGGCACAATGGACTTCGATGCGCTCGGCAAGCTCGCTGCCAATCATCAACTGGCGGGTGGTCTGGAAAAAGCCTTCGCCTTCACCGGTGCCAGCGGCCACACCCTTCTCACCTGCGTGGCTCTCGCCGTGTTCCTTGGTCTCGCAGTGAAACTTCCGGTTGTGCCGTTTCACGCATGGCTTCCTGCGGCGTATGCGGAAGCTCCCACTCCGGTGACGATGCTGCTTACGGGCTTGCTCTCGAAGATGGGGGTTTACGGGTTGCTGCGGATCTTCCTGCCGGTGTTTCCTGAAGTGCTGCCTTCCATCGCGCCGCTGCTGAGTTGGCTGGCGGTTGCTACAGTTTTGTTAGGATCGATGGCCGCTCTCGCGCAGACGGATCTGAAACGGATGCTTGCCTATTCCTCGGTAAACCACCTCGGTTACTGCGCCTTGGCCATCGCTGCCGCAGCCGCCGTGCAAACGGATCGCAATGCGCTTGCCGCCGCCTTGTCCGGCACCGTGTTGCAGGCCATCAACCATGGCGTCATCGCCTCCACGCTGTTTTTTGGGATTGGGATTCTTGAATCGCGCAGCCGTGGTCAGCGCGGACTGAATGACTTTGGCGGCTTGCGCGCGCAGACTCCGGTGTTCTGCGGGCTCTTCGGCATCGCGGTGTTCGCTTCACTCGGCTTGCCGGGCCTAAGCGGCTTTGTCGGTGAGTTTCTCATCTTCAATGGTGCCTTCGCACTGACGCCTGCGGCGGCGGTGGTTTCAGTGGCCGGATTGCTGCTCACCGCTGTGTTCCTGCTGCGCATGATCCGTCTGGTTTTCGCCGGTCCGCTCAAGCCATCGCTGGCGAAATGGAAGGACCTCGGCACCGCTGAGCGCATCGTATTCGGTCTGGCCATCCTCCTGATCGCCATTCCCGGCATCTGGCCGCAATTGCTGCTTCAATTTTCGAACGCCGGCATCCTTCAACTTCTCGATCTTCTTAGCCCGCTGCCATGACACCCGCCTGGACCATAACATCCGCTTTTGCCGCCGCCTTGCTGGTGCTCCTGCTACCTGCCCGCTCCGCCGGCTTCGCCAAGGTCATCGCACTCGTGGGATCGCTTGTTGGAATGGTGGCTGCGGCGGTCGCCTGTCTCGCCCGCCTCAACAATCCGTCCGGTGCCGTCTGGTCGTTCGACTGCGATTGGATCCCGTCGCTCGGCGCGCGTTTCCATCTTGCTGCCGACGGACTTTCTCTAACACTGCTGTTGCTCACGGGCATCGTGGCGGTCGCGGGGGTTTTGTTTTCTTGGAATGTGACTCATCGGTCTCGCGCGTTCTTTTCGTTCTTCATGACGATCATCGGCGGCGTGTATGGCGTGTTTCTCAGCCGCGACGCCTTCCTGCTCTTCGTATTTTATGAAATCGTGATCCTGCCGAAATACATGCTCATCGCCATCTGGGGATCGACCAATAAGGAATACGGCGCGATGAAGCTCACGATGTATTCGATCGGCGCCAGCGCGCTGATCCTAATCGGAAGCTCGGTCGCCTATGCGGCGGCGGGCGGCACCAGTTTCGATATCGCGCACTTGGCCGCCGCGAGTTATTCGCCCGCGCTTCAATCATGGGGGTTTCCGATCCTCTTCCTCGGCTTCGCGGTGCTGGCCGGCATCTGGCCGTTTCACACCTGGGCACCCACCGGTCACGTGGCCGCACCCACCGCGGCCTCGATGTTGCTCGCAGGCGTGGTGATGAAACTCGGGGCTTTCGGCGCACTTTGCGTGGCGATGCCTTTGTTTCCGCTCGGATTCGCGCAATGGCAACCGGTTATCGCCGGGCTTGCGGTGATCGGAATCATCTATGGCGCGCTCACCGCGCTTTCGCAGAAGGATTTGAAATTCGTGATCGGTTATTCCTCGGTGAGCCACATGGGGTTTATTCTGTTAGGAATGGCCGCCGCCACCCACTGGGGTCTGCGCGGCGCGGTGTTGCAGATGATTTCGCACGGCATCATTGCCGGATTGCTGTTCGGTATCGCCGGACGAGTGGTGTATGAACGCACCCACACGCGGGACCTCGCGGCACTCAAGGAATTCGATCTCTGGAAAACCCTGCCGGGCGTGGCAATCGCCTTCACACTCGCCACCGCAGCCTCAATGGGCCTGCCCGGTTTCAGCGGATTCGTCGCAGAAATCTCGGTGGTCATCGGCCTCTGGCAAGCCTACCCATGGCTGACCATCGCAGTGGCCATCGGCATCATTCTGACGGGTGCTTTCTCATTGCGGGCCTTGCAAAAAACTTGTTTCCCTACCCGTAAGCCGACGGATGCCGCAGCGCACGCGTTGCCGCCGCTGACTTGGCCTGAAATCTCCGCCATCAGCTTGTTGCTCGCTGTTTCGCTCGCCATCGGGATCTATCCGAAACCATGGATCATCCTCATCGATGACGGCCTGCGCTCGCCCTTGTTCAACTCGATCCTCTCCCTGCCGTGAATTACTCCACGCTATTCATCCAATTGTTGCCGGAGGCCGTGCTGGTCGTCACGGCGCTTCTTCTACTCGGTGTGGCCGTCGCTACCGAGGCAAAAACCGGCAAGCCGATCGCCAATGCCACCGCTTCTTCCATCGCAGCGATCGGGGTGATTCTCGCGGGATTCGCAATCTTCAACATGCCGTCGAATATCGATTCGGGCAGCCAGTTGATCTCGATGGATCCGCTCGCAAGAATCTTCAAGGCTGTGGTGCTGGGCCTTGGATTGTTAGCCATTCTTTTGCCGCCCGCCCGGCGGGAAATCCAGAACCCCGGCGAGTTCTTTGCGCTGATGTTGTTCGCCTTGGTCGGCCTTCTGCTCACCAGCGGAACCAATCATCTGCTCTTCCTCTTTGTGGTGCTCGAACTCGCGAGCCTCTCACTCTATCTGCTCGCCGGGTTTCCGCGCACGGCGCGCGCCTCGGAGGCTTCGCTCAAGTATTTCCTGTTCGGCGGCGTCTCGGCAGCCTTCCTGCTCTTCGGCCTGAGTTTGATTTATGGCTTTTCGAACGCGGCCACACTGCCGGAGTTGGCCGTGAAACTCGCTGAAAACCCGACCTCGCCACTGGCCATCGCCGGGCTCGTGATGGTGGTGGTGGGCATAGGATTCAAGCTCGCCGCCGCGCCATTCCACTACTGGGCTCCGGATGTCTATCAGGGTGCTCCGGCGACCAGTGTCGCGCTGATTTCAGCCGCCTCAAAAGCGGTCGGCATGGTGGTGCTTGTGCGTTTTCTGTTGATCGGTTTCAGCACCGCCGCCGGTTCCGCGGCATGGGGTGGTATGGTCGCCGGTTGGTCGCTGTGGATCGGCGTGCTGGCTGCGGTCTCGATGATTTTCGGAAACGTTCTCGCCCTCGCTCAAACCAGCGTGCGGCGCTTGCTCGCTTACTCGGCCGTCGCCAACACCGGCTATCTACTCGTCGGCGTCTGCGCGAATGGCGCATCCGCCGCTGGGGCGGCTTTGTTTTACGTGGTCGTATACGGCCTCGCCACACTCGGCGCATTGGCAGTGACTGCAGTCGTCGAGCGCGATCGCGGAAACGATTCGCCCGCCTCGTTTGCGGGGCTCATCCATCGCTCACCACTGCAGGCGGTGGCCTTGCTTGTGTTCCTTGCCTCACTGGCCGGGATTCCACCCTTGGCCGGATTCTGCGGGAAGTTTGCGATGTTCAGCGCCGCGCTGTCCGCCTCCACCCACGGCGGCGAGCCGGGTCTGACATGGTTGGTAGGTCTGGCCGCGATCATGAGCGCGATCTCGCTCTATTATTACCTGAGTATTCTGAAACAAGCCTTCGTCAAGGAGTCCACTGAAGCGGGAGAGGGGGGGGGCATCACGGCGGGTCACGCGCTTGCGGTTGGAATTCCCGCTGCGGCGCTCGTCGTTCTCGGGCTGTTCCCCGCGCTATTGCTAGATCCCATCACCGCCTCTCTGATCGACTCACTAGTGGGTCGTTAAATAAGGTGGGTGGACAATCCTGTCCACAAGCCGAAGATCCGCGCGAAGCTCTCTTCTCTTGTGTTTTTTAACAGACACGGAAGTTCACCTGTCCTGATTTTCCACAAACCCGATCAATCGCTCCCGATCTTGCTCAGCACGATGAAGGTTCTCATGAACGCCATTGGTGCCATCCATCTCCCAACCCCGCCATCTCCGCGCTTCACCCCTCTGGCAAATCGTTCACCACGGTTGGCAAAGCTTCCTCGCTGATTACGAAAAAAATCACCGCCCTACCCTCGGCCGGTTCCACCCCGCCGCCACCGCTACCGGATTCAAGCGTCTCGAGTGTCCCGACTGTGGCCATGAGCGGCTGCTCGCCTTCACATGCAAGCCCCGTCACTTCTGTCCGGCCAGGCGCGCGAATCAACCTCACGGCTGCGGAGTCGGGCTGGGGCATGCGATCTGTCGCGAGCTGGTCACCCTCATGGGCGGGGTAATTGTCCTGACCAGCCGGATTGGAAAAGGCCGCGTGTTCACCGTGACTCTTCCGGACAGGCCCGCATCCGGGTGCATCCGGACGCGGGATCCATCCGGAATCCGAATCAGCCGCCAGACATTCTCCGGCAGAGTGCTTTTTTGCCGAAGACAACGAGATGTCCCGCAATCTGGGGGTGATGCTTCTCGAAAAACTCGGACTCGAGGTCGTCGCCGCCGTCGATGGCCGGGACGTTCTCGGCAAGCTCGCGCGCGGAAGCTTCGATTTAGCGATTCTCGACTGCTGGATGCCGCATCTGGAGGGGATCGAGGTGACGACGCGCACCTGTAAGAGTGAGATTGGCGGTGTCCGGGCTTTGCTGATCCTGGCGCTCACCGCGAAAGCCGAAATTTCCAATGTCAGGGTCTGCCTTGAGGCGGGGATGAACGATTGCCTCTTCAAGCCTCTGGTCGTCGAGAAACTCTCGAAAAGTCTTGCGCTTTACCTGCCGATGTCAGATATTGACTGGCTAGCCAGCCGTTGATTTGTGCGATCGAGAGGCCGTTAAATGCATTGACTAGTCGAATCGTGCAATTTTTGCATCTGGTGTCCAGGTTTTGTGAATTTCCAGATGATCGATCATGTGGGCTCAAGATATCCCATGCCTAAGGCATGGAATCAAACAATTTCAAACTTCAAGCAATGACACAAAATTGGCTTTATTTTGAAGTGATGCCAATCGAGTCAATCACCACTTTTGACATTTGCCGATGATGGACAAGCAGTTGCAAGGGCGGATTTTGATCGTGGAGGACGATGTCTCAACGCGGCGAATCCTGTCGCTGTTTTGCAGTCAGCAGGGATTACAGCCGCTGGAATGTTCTTGCCACGCCGACGCGCTGCGATTGATTGAGGAGCCGGTGCTTGCCATCATCTTGGACTTGGGCTTGCCGGACGGTGATGGTGTGGAACTGTTGCGCAAGATTCTGGAGGAGAAACCGTGGGTGCCCTGCTTTATTTTAACCGCCCGGGATTCGGCACGTGTTGCCGTCGAATGTATCAAGGCGGGGGCGAGGGACTATTTCACCAAACCCGTGGATCTTGCGGCGCTTTTCTCCGCGATATGCGACGCGGTGAAGTTGGCGAATTCAGTCGCGCCGGACCTGGTCGATTCGCCGTTCGTGAGCCTCCAGAACAGTGGCTGGCTATCGAAGATCGGCCGCGAAAGCCATGCCTTGGTCTCGAGGGCAGCCCTATCGGACCAGCCGGTCTTGATGACCGGTGAAGCGGGAACAGGCAAAGTCAGGTTTGCCGGAATGATTCATGCGGCAGGCGTTAATGCCAAGGGGCCGCTACGGATTCTCAGGATTGGCGACCCCGGCATCGAGTGTGTTGAAGCAGCGTTGTTTGGCCGGGCGGGCGAAGCGGCGGAAAATCCTGCCCGGGGCGAGCTCCAACGCTGTGCAGGGGGAACTTTGCTGATCCATGGATTGGAGCATTTGTCCCAGCCGCTCCAATCGAAGCTGGCGGAGGTCCTGAACAGCGGCCAATTTCAACAGCCGGGTTCCAAAATGATATTTCCGGTTTCTTGCCGGATCATCTGCACCGCGTCCGTAGATCTCGCTGGAGAGGCTGCTGCCGGCCGCTTCTCGAAGAAACTGTGGTTCAGTCTGAAACCCATGCATATCCCGCTGCCGCCACTCCGGCGGCGGATTGAGGATCTGCCCGTCTTCTGCGAACAGTTTATTACGAGTTTCTGCGTGGCTGCCAAGCGCCCCCGCTTGTCCATCAGTGCGCCTGCGAGGGAAGTCCTGTTGCAATACGACTGGCCCGGTAATCTGGATGAGCTGCGCCACTGCATCGAGACGGCGTGCCGCAACACGGATGGATCGGTCATCGGGATCGCGGATTGCCCTTCTTACTTATGGGATCCCGCGAAGCGTGGAGATGAATCATCGGCTCTCGTGGTGGGGAGCGCTCGAATTGAGGAAATGGAGCGCGCCTCGCTGGTGGCCGCGCTGGCCCTTAGCGCGGGGAACCGTCGCCTCGTCGCCAAACGCCTCGGTGTGAGCCTCAGAACCGTTTACAACATGCTCAAGCGCCATCATCTCGCAGGCGAATGACAGAGACGGGATGTCAAATAGCCGTAACCCCGATTACTTTATGAAGACTCGTCCGGATTTGCTCGATATCGACCAGATCGTTTCCTTGGGAGATCTCACCGGTGGCGGGATTTATCAGGTTATCGATGATTTCGCCAGCTGCCTCATGGATCGGGTCGCCGGGTTGAAGGTCTCAAGCAGGGATCGAAACATAGGGGAAATGAGAATGGGCGTGCATCAGATCAAGGGGGACGCCCTGAGCTGAGGTTTTTTGTCCGTGGCATCCATGCTGGACCTCGACGCTGTCGGCGACGCGATTGATTTCTCGGGATTGGAAGCCTGCGCGTGGAAACGTTTTCTATCAGACATTCGCTCTTGACCCGCGACTAGAGCGCCCATGCCTAACGATTGGAGTTTTATTGTGGGTTTATGAGTGGGATGGTTGATGGAAATTTTGTCATGCCTGCCGTTTTGGCATCAGTTCAATCGCTCCCGCCGGGCACTGGGGAAAATGTTTTCCGTGCCGAAAATCTGGGTGGCGAAGACCGTGCCGTCTGAGTCGGTAACCGTGCCGATGCCGGTGTGCGTCCAGTCCTTGTTCTTCATTACTTTTTCGTCCTGCGCAGATTCCTTCCACAGCGCCAGCAGCTTGGAGGCAGAGCGGGCGTCTGAGGTGCTTTTGGCCACCGCAGCGACAGTTTCGGTGGAACTGCTGAAGTAGTAATGACGCCGGGCCGCCATGGCTCTGCCCTCGAACCCGAGATGGGTGGCGTTGGTTTCGTTTGGGGCGAATTTGCCGCGATTGGTGCGCATGTATTTGCAGTGATTGCGCGCCAGAAGGTCGAGGCCTGCATGGCGCTTGAGTTCAATTGCGCCATGGCTCAGACGATAGGAGTTCACCGACCCGGTCACCGCGTCGGCGAGGGTGGCGTTTGACGAGGTAGCGGCCACGGGTGCCGTCCGCACGCCGGTGTGGGTGCAGGAGACCAATGTGGCGGTAGCGATGAGCCCGAGAATGGAGCTTTGGAAGGATGATTTGTTTTTCATTAAGACGATTTCAGTTGGCTTTAAGAGAATGTTTGAGGGGGTCCGGTTGGGGTAATCCCACTTGCCTCCGAATAGGGGTCACGTGTGCAATCGTAGCGCTTGCCCCGGCCGGGCGTTATGTGTCACCCGTCGGGTGAACCGTCTGCCGTTCGCCGCCCGGAAATAGACTTTCGGAGGCACACGGTTATGACTGGTCACAATGAACGAGGCGGCGACGAGTGTGTGGGAACTCCCGTCATCGTCCCAGCCGAGTTTGCCGCTCTCGAATCCCTGATGATCGGCATCGGGTTTGCAGCGTTCGTTGAGCGCATGGATTGAAGCGTGGAGACCTCCTTCGCAGATGGGACAGTTCCCTCTGGCGGGTATCCACGAAACCTTGAGGGAATTGCCACAGTGCGGACAGGGGGCGGCGGGCATGCCTGCCGTCTCTTGGTTGAGCATTTCGATAGTCATATTCCAGCCGGCCTCCAACCGATGGGCTGGATCAATCGATGTCCCGGCACCGCGAGGGAATTGTCGAATTGCCGAATTGCCGTCATATAGTGCAGCAATTGCACTCTCGGTGCGCGATGGCTGTTAGGGCGTGGTTGTCTAATCGGCTTGGCGGCGTGAGTCTGCAAGACTTGCACGAGGCGGTGGTTTTCGCGACATGTTTGATTTAAATCTATCCGGGTTCGGCGGACACGTGAGGGATGAAAATGCGCGACCGATGCCGGCGGGACTATCTCAACACCGAGCCGCTCCGGACAGGCCGCGGATGGAGCTATCGTTTCAAGTGGGTCTGGTCCGGACTATTCCTGCTGTTGGCGGCGTGCTCCGGTTCATCTCCGGTCGGAGAGATGGTCTCGCCCGGGAGAAAGCCCACGGCGCCGGTGGCAATGTTCGCCGGGACGGCTAGCAGTCCCAGTGGGACTGGCGTGGACTTTTCTCTGCACCGGGATGGTGTGAATCGCAATCCCCGCAGCAATCCGAACCATGCCTGGGACAGTGACCGATGTTTTACGATCATGGCCCACGGGCTGAAGGAGAGCGCTTATGGACCAGTGCTTGTGGACGAAAGAGGGCCCGTGACGAAGTTCATCACGGCCCGCCAGTTGGCCGCCGAGTTGGACCAGACCCCCCGCTGGCGTGATGATCTGGCGCGCTCGGAATATCTAATCTTATATAGCTGTAATTCCGGGGCTGCCACGCCCTCGGGGTTTTCCTCGTTCGCGGCGAGATTGGCCTCCTCTCTCAAAATGCCGGTGATCGCTCCGACGAACGTGTTGTGGATGAGCGGGGGCAGGGGATCGGTCGGGGGAGGCGGGCGCTTTGAGGTTTTCTATCCCGAGCATCCGCTTGCTTCGGTTGTCGGCCTGCGGGTGGTAAATCCAGGCGGTTGACCGTTCCGTCATGTGGCGGGATCGACGATTTCCGCTCGGCCGACCAAGATTAAACACAAACTGCATCCATTTGGCTGATAGATGTGCTGGGTTATTGAGCATGCGCGCCGCGCTTGACGGGCAACGGCGTTAAGGACGCTGTTGCCAAATTGCGTGCAAGTTTTATCTCCTCTGCCTGTGGGGGCCGGTTGTCAGGCGACGCCAGCCGCCTGCAGCGAAGCCGTCAGGTCGGCAAAGCCGATGGGTTTGGCTAAGTAGCAGTTCATGCCTGCGGCGAGCGCGGCCTGGCGGTCGGCGGGGAGGGCGCTGGCCGTCAGGGCGATGATGGGGATAGTGACACCTCTGGGACCGGCCTCTCCGGCGCGCAGGCGGCGCGCGGCCTCGTGGCCGTCCATGACGGGCATTCGGACATCCATGAAGATGGCGGCGGATTGGGGTTCTTGACGCAGGATTTCGAGAAGCTCGCGGCCGTTGGTGGCGACGAGCACCCGGCAACCCAAGTTTCCGAGCATGATCAGCAGCAGCCGTGCGTTGAGGATGTTGTCCTCGGCCACCAAAATGGTGCGGCCACAGACATCCGGCTTGTCCGGAATCGATTTGGGAGTCTCTGCGGCAGGGGCTGACCGATCGGCGGCGGTGCCTGCGGTCGCCACCATGGGCACTTGGAAACGAAACACGGAACCTTCTCCCGGCACGGACTCCGCGCGGATTTCTCCGCCAAGCAGGTTTACCAGTCGCTGGCAGATGGCGAGCCCCAGACCCGTGCCGCCGAAGCGGCGGGTGGTGGAGGCGTCGGCCTGTTGGAACGGCTTGAAAAGCTGATC
>CAYRLT010000466.1:0-24979 GCA_964425095.1 uncultured Luteolibacter sp. | reverse complement strand
TGATGATGTGAAGCAGGATGTCACCGCTGTGGCGGATGGCTTTGAGGTGGTCGTGCTGGAGCGGGGAGAGCGAGGTTTCCAGCAGCAGGTCGGTGAAGCCGAGCACGCCGTTGAGCGGGGTGCGGATTTCATGACTCATCGTCGCGAGGAAGAGCGATTTCGCCTCGTTGGCGCGTTCGGCGATTTCCTTGGCCTCGCGGAGGTCGTCTTCCGCCTTGCGGCGTGCGACGAATTGGCCCATCTGACTGCCGGCGTCGGCAAAAGTCTGGGACAGGGCCTCGTCGGGTTCCTCAAGATCCGGTCCGAAGAACTCGAAGACGCCGACGATTTCATGGTTGGAAACAATCGGAAAGGCGAAGGCTGCGCGAAACCGGTGGGCGACGGCGAGTGAGGAACGCGGCCATTCCGGAAAGGCTCCGAGATCCTCGATCCAGACGGGTTTCCCGGATTGCCAGACCCATCCGGGAAAGAACCGGCCGCAGGGGATGTCCATACTCTGCGACATTTCGACAAATGCCGGGAAGTCTTCTTTCGGGTGATGCCACAGCTCGAACAAACGCATCGAATCCATGCCGGAGCCGCGCATCCAGAGCATGGCCACTGAGCCGTCGAGATGTCCGCAGAGCCTTTGCAGGAGGCGCGTTCCTGCCTGGCGGACCGACCGCGCCGAAGCGAGAATGGTCGATATGTCTTGCTGGATCGCGCGCCGGCGGTAATCGGCGCGCTGGCGGGTGATGTCACTCTCGACGGCCATGAAATTCGCCAGCCGGCCCTCGCTGTCGCGGATCGGTTGGATTTCCAGGGAGAGCCAATAGGTGCTGCCATCCCTGCGGTAGTTGAGGATTTCGGTGCGGATTCCCCGTTCCGCTAGGAGGGCCTCGCGGATGCGCTCGACCGTCTTGGGGTCAGTCTTAGGCCCTTGCAGGATGGCACCGGGTTTGGCGCCGCGGACTTCGTCCAAGCCATAGCCGGTGATCCGGACAAATGCCTCGTTGACCCACTCGATGCGGCCTTGGGGGTCGGTGACGACCACGGCGTTGTCGGTGCGGGCTGCGACGAGGGCGAGTTTGCTGGATTCGCGTTCCTGTTCCAAGAGGCGCTGGTTGGCCTCGCGGAGTTTGGCGCGCTCTCCGGTCAGCGAGCTCGCCAGGGACTTGAGCTCCGCCACGGCGGTCCGTTGGTGTTGGACGAGTTGCAGCAGGTCGAAGATCGGGTCATGCACCGCAAAGTCGCTGCTGGTCAGGCCGTTTTCCGCGACCTCTTCTGGGGTGGTAAACCACGGAGAGGCGAGAAACACCCCCGCTCCATCATCCGTGCCGGAAAGGATCAACTGGCCGCGGAAAAGCCGTTGGCTGGCGAGATGCCGGAACAGAAACAGGGAGTTCCGGTTGGATTTGAGCGATTCTCCACTCATCGTGGCCATTGGCCGCTGCAACGCGAAAAACTCCTGGAAGGGAGCCGCCACCCGCACGTCCTGGCAGATCTTGGCGAGGCTCGGGCCGAAGCACGAGATCGCGAAGTCTGCATCCCAGCCGAGGTGAAACGGGAAGCACTCGACGAATTGCTTGTGGTTGAGTGCCGTGCGTCGGTCGCTGTGCTCGTTCATCGGTGTCATCTAGCGGCGGTGTTCTGCCAGCGGATCAGAAACACGTCGTGATGCGCTCCTTCCGTCTTCCGTTCGGTGATCTGGATTTCAGCCGGAGTCTCGAACATGATGGAGAGACCTTGCAGTAGTCCCACCACGAAGTCGGTGAGCCCCGGGCGGTGAGAATGGTAGTGGAGAACCAGCGAGTCTCCGGTGACGTCGCTGCAGTGGAAGCGGGGAGGTTGCAGATTAGGGAAAATCATCGCCACCCGGGTGTGCAAGGATGGCAGGTTGATCAGGAATTCCGAGAGGGTGCGACCATTTGCCTGAAGCATGCTGCCGTATCCCTGCTTCGCGGTATTGAGCACCCAGTGCTCGCCAAAGGCGATCAGAATCTCCCGCGCAGGGATTCCCAGGACGTCGCTTGCGGCACCCACCAGGTCATAGGTCAGCTTGTCCGGATAGCCTTCGTTCGAGAGAAAGACGTCAATGTCGACGCCTGCCTTTTCCTTGACCGCCTGCCATCTGTCAGCGCCGAAGCGAGACACGATCAACTCTTCCATCGCCTTGTTGACCATTCCGTACACGCAAGCGATCTAGGCGGGGCAGCGCCCGCAGGTCAAGTTTCTTGGCATCCTTGGCATCCTTGCAGTGATCCGCGCCGGTCGGCGGTGGCTACCCGTTTTGAATCCGCAATTCGCGTTCCGGGATCGGTTCTGGTGTTTCAAATGGAAGCTGATCGGGAATTGACTTGCCCGGTGGAGTTATGGTGGAAAAGATTCTTTGTATGGCATCATCCGATCTTCTGTCACTCGGCGCCGTGGACCTGTTCGACAGGGCTTTCTACCAACAGCTTTCGGGGTTATTAGGCAGTGACATGACAAAGCTGGTCACGGACTTTTTCGACTCCTGCAACCGCTTTGAAACACGCCTCGTAGAGATTACCGGGGGGGCGGACAAGTGCGCGTTCCGTGAGTTGTGTCACGAAATCAAAGGCTCGGCGGCCATGCTCGGATTCACCGGTCTGTCGCGGCTCGCCGCGGAATGGGAAAACGGTGTTATCAGCGGGGAGCTGCCGTCCGTATCCGAGGTAACCACCCGTTTCAAAACCATGGTGGAAGCCACCCGCGCGACGGTCGCGGGCATCCCGGTTCTTCATCAAGGAGGCCACTGAAACGGGATAGGAGACCTCCATCACGGCGAGTCACGCGCTTGCGGTCGGAATTCCCGCTGCTGCGCTCGTCGTTCTCGGGCTGTTCCCCGCGCTATTGCTAGATCCCATCACCGCCGCCCTGATCGACTCCATAGGAAAATAAGGAGGGTGGACACTCCTGTCCACCAAGCCAATGAGATGTGAACGAACAAACGTAAAGCGCCTCACTTTCGCTCCTCATTGTCCGCCGCAGTCCGAAGGGCGTAGGTGGATGAGCGTCGAAGCCAATGATGCGCGTGAAGCCATCTTCGTCTTGTGTCTTGCATCTCGCAGTCTTGCGTCTCCGCCGCAGGCGACCGGACACGGGTTCTCGAATTCACCTGACAGGACGGGTGCCCAACCGCCAAAATACCGCTGCCAAATGAAATCTTGGCACAGCGGACGGGAAAGCTACGCTCGCGGCGAATGAAAACTGCCGTGAATTCTCCCGATTCCGCCAAATCCCGGCGTCCAGCAGAGCATTCTCCATTTCAGCGTTTCAGCTCTACCCAGAACTCCCCTTTTCCCCGCACCCCCCTTTTCCCCGCCCTCCGGTCATCACATGAGCATTCTCATCGGCCATCATCCCAAAAGCAAATTCCTAGCATTCATTCATTTCCTCTCCTATGTCCGATCTTCAGCCCACTCCTGATTTTTCAGTCCTTGCCGCACTGATCGAGGCGCGGCGCGGGCGGGTCGCCCGGCTGGTGAATCGGGAACTGATCGACCTCTATTGGGAACTCGGTGCCCACATCAGCCAACGCATCGCGACCGATGGCTGGGGGCGCGGGACGGTCGCCCTTCTCTCCAGCTACCTTTCCTCCCGGATGCCTTCTGCCCGTGGCTTCTCAGCATCCAACCTTTGGCGCATGAGGCAGTTTTACGAGATCTGGAATCCGCCCACGGAAAAACTCGCGACAGCGTTGCGAGAAGTTTCCTGGAGTTGCCACCTCGATCTCATGGGGCGCTGCAAGTCCTCAGGCGAGCGGGAGTTTTACCTGCTTTTCGCCATTCGGGAAAATCACTCGGTTCGCGAGCTGCGGCGCGCCATCGACACGGCCACTTTCGAGCGCAGCGCCTTGGCTGATTCAAAACTCGCGACACTGTCGCGAGTTTCTCCGGTGGATCCCCAATCCCACTTCCGGGACAGCTACATCATCGAGTTCCTGGATCTCCCGCCGGGCCATTCCGAAGCCGATCTCCGCCGTGCATTGGTCAGGCGGTTGGCTGACTTCCTCCGCGAGTTGGGACGGGATTTCACGTTTGTCGGCGAGGAATTTCCCATCCAGGTGGGCACCCGTGACGGATCGATCGACCTGCTCCTCTTTCACCGGGGCCTGAACTGCCTCGTCGCCATCGAGCTGAAAACCACCGCCTTCGAGCCCGCCCACATCGGCCAGCTCAACTTCTACTTGGAAGCGCTCGACCGGGATGTGAGAAAAGCCCATGAGAACCCGAGCATCGGCATCCTCCTCTGCAAGACCAAGGACGATGAGGTCGTGGAATACGCCCTGAGCCGCATCACCTCACCCGCCCTCGTCGCCGAATACCAACTTCAGCTCCCTGACAAAAAACTCCTCCAAACCAAGCTTCACGAATTTTTCGAACTGGAGTCGCCAGGTGAAGGCTGAATCGTCAGCATCCATTCCGTTAAGAATTTTCCATTTCCATCCCATGCCCGTTCCCAACTCTTTTCCGTACGTCGTCATTTCGTCCTTCTCAAATACCTGTAACGCCGCCTGAATCTGGAGCTTTTGATTCCATGACAAAACCAATCAGTCAAAAGAGACATCAAAAATCCGCCGAGAACAAACCCACCTATTCCGTGGCAGAAATGTTCTGCGGATGTGGTGGTTTTTCGCATGGATTCTGGACTACCGGGAGATTCAAGACGGTGTTTGGAAATGACGTGAAGGATTTTGCGCTCAAGACATTCGAACGTAACCACACTCATAATGGAATTTCTCCGGCGACGATCAGGGAGGATATTCGAACCGTCCCTGATTCAAGGATTGTAGAAATTATTCAGGAAAGGTGCGGAGGTTCACTGGATTGCTTGCTTGGGGGGCCGCCTTGTCAGGGCTTTTCCCAAATGAGGCGAACTGGAGAGCGCAAGGGTTCGAATATCGTGAAGTTTGGCGGCTACAACAAACTGGACCAAGATCCGCGCAATGACCTCGTTTTGCGCTTTTTAGAAGTGGCCGCCGTGTTGAACCCGAAAGTCATCGTGATCGAGAATGTTCCTCAGTTCCTCAGCCACTACCACGACGGGAAGCGCGGGGGAATTGCCCAGCAAGTTGAGAAAGTTTTGATGGAGATGGGCTATCAGGTTTCTTGTGATGTTCTGAATGCGGCAGACTACGGGGTTCCACAACTTCGCCAACGGGCCGTCATATTAGCCTCACGGCTTGGACCAGCAACTCTTCCTATGCCCACACACGGAGATCCAGAGATCCCATCGAACTGGCCAAGAGCACCATGGAATGCTCTGAATTTCACTGACGTCAGGCTTGCAGCATAAAAAAGATGAACACGCTCCAAGACTTTGTGGTTGGTCAAAAGTATACAAATGACCAGATCCGATACTCTCTGAACTTGGAGAATCTCGGAGGAATTCGCCCATCTGTGGGAAGCGATTCGAAACTTCATCATCTCGCATTGATGACGACTTTAGAGACCGCACGTAAACGGAAGCAAGAAAACCCCTATGAGGACCGGATCGAAGGCGATGTTCTAACCTATACGGCCACCGGCAAACAGGGCGACCAAAAACTCGTAGGGAAGAATAAACGACTTTTGGAGCAATACACAGGTTCGACTCCATTCTACGGCTTTGCGAACGAAGGTCGGCAAGTCTATCACTTTCTTGGTCTTCTGGAGTTACTAAGGCACTATAGCGAAGTGCAGTTTGATAAGTCGGGAGAACTCCGAACAGTTTGGATTTTTGAGTTTCGAATTCACAGGGTTCCTGAAGTCGTTCCAATAGATCATGCGGCTTCGATTTCAGAAGCGTTGATCCTCGAATCACGATCAAAAACGCCACTTGAGTCCGATGACCAAAGTGTTGTGGTAGCGAATCCGCCAGAACGGGATATCGAAAGAATTAGGTTCATTGAAGCCGAGCAAGTTCGATCCGTTCTTCTTACAATAGATCCCTATCGATTTGAACATTTGTTGAAGGATCTAATATTGATGCGGGGATTTCGTGATGTGATTGTTACAAAAAGTTCTGGAGACGGAGGCATAGATCTAAGTGGATACGTCTCACAGAAAGACGATTTTTTCGCCGAAACATTCGTTCAGTTTCAGGCCAAGCGCTGGAGACATTCGGTTGGAAGTGGAGAGATCAATAGTTTTCGCGGGGCACTTAGTTCGGCGGCAAAAGGAGTCTTTGTAACGACCAGTCATTTCACGAAAGCGGCAGTCGAAGAAGGAAAACACCAGAACAAACCCTCCATCACATTGATCGACGGACAGCGACTGGCTCAAATCGTTCATGCCGTGAGCCTTGACCTTACACCATTTGTTTAAGGGCGGATTCGAGACGCAGATCGCGGCGCTTCGAGCAGCTTCTCTAAGAGTGCTAGAAAGCGGATGGTGCAGAAGACGAGAAAACCTATTCCCCTGAAGCGGTGGCCAAGCTGCTGAAGGAAAAGGAGGCGAAAGCCCGCTATCCGTTGAGCTTTGAAAAGATCCTCCGGATGTATCGGAAGTTGATCCGAGATCAGTTCGTCACCTTTGCCGAGGCCTGACATGCCAGCGGAAGTTCAGCCATCGTTTTCCGTTCCTTGCCTGGATGCGAGGGGACGTTTGGTCGCGACGGTAAAAATCTGGAGTGCGCGCAAGGCTCCTGCGGCTAGCGGCGGGATCGAGGATCTGATCCGCTGGCCGGACGCGGAAGCCCGGGCGAATGGCGAAGAGCCGGTGCAATTGCGGGAAAGGGGCCGCTACATCTATCAAATCCAGATCGAAAATGGCGAATCAGGCCTCGCCTTGGAGGAACGACCGGGGATTTCCCACAGTCCGGCATCGATGTGCGAGGGATTCATCGAACCCGGTGATCAATGCGGTGTGCTGCCGCTGACTTTGCTGCGTGAGGACAACCTGACGCCGGTGGCATGGGGCGCGGTGGAAGTGCGCTCGGTGAAACTGCACTACCGGGAACACTATCAGGGGATGCTCAACCACATCGCCAAGAAGTGCCTGGGTCTGTTATTGGATAGTCGCGCTCCAACGCGGTTGCGCCTTTCCTCGGCTTGGCAGAAGAGTCCGGAGGTGCTGGAGCAGCAGTTGGAGTTTCTGCGGCATACGCTAGAGTCTTCTAACTTTCGCGGGGCGGTGGATGAGGTTCTGAGAAATCCGCGCCGGCTGCTGGAGGATGAGCGGCAGGAGCAGTCGATTTCACATCCGTTCAAGGCGGGCAGGGATTTCGCCCGCCAGATTTCCAAGGTTGGCGATCGGATTGGATTGCCAGAGAACCATCCGTTGAGGCAGATGCATCCCAATCTGACATCTCTGCCGGCACGGATCGAAGTAGCACGGCGCACCGACTTTCTCGACACGGCGGAGAACCGCTTCGTGAAGATGGTGCTGGTGGATTTCCGGGACTTTTTGGCGGAGGTAGCGGCCATGCTGGCCCGCGATCCCGCCGATGCGGTGAAGCCGAACAATGTGCGGATGCTGCGCGACGTGGCACGCCTGCGCGGCAGGCTGGATGCCATGCTGGGGCTTGGATTCCTGCCGGATGTTTCACGACCGGATCTGCTGCCACTGGGCAGTCCTGTGCTACAACGGAAAGCAGGTTATCGGGAACTGCTTCATCTGTGGCTGCAGTTCCATGTGGGGGCACAACTTGCATGGGACGGCGGCAGCGAGGTCTGGCACGGCGGCGCGCGGAACGGGCGACTTTCCACACGGCAGAGTCCTATACCATACAAGAAGGTCCAGTACAGTACGGAGCGCTGGATTTGCCCGAGCGGGATACGATGGATAACAACAGACGGGCGCTTCCCCCGGCTGAGCATCATGTGGTCGTGGCTTGGTGTGATTCGCCCGAGCAGTTTGAGTGGACCATGCAGACAGGTTACGCGAACGTAAGATTGGGTAAAAGAGCCGGCACCTGGCACATCCCGCCGGAGTTCGCCTCAGCCCGTCACGCCATGTTGCAAACCCACGTCAAAAACGGTGATCCGGTGATGTTCAAACTCAAAGTGAACATGCCGGGCTACAAGGTCTTTACGGCCGAAGATCTTAAGAGAACGGCCTATCCAGGCAGAGCGGGTGGTGAGATCTACGCAGTATTTGAAGTCGAAGTGGATCACAGCTTTGATGACCGGAAATGGGACAAAGGCAAGCTGCTGCGGCTCATCGAAAAGTTCGACGCCCGCAGGCACTATGGTAAGAAGACGCCGCCAAGGGATTTCCCCATCCCACGGATTCTCAATTTGAAAGAGCTGCTGGATGCGATGGATAGTGAAGACTCTCGCTGAAACGCGAAAGAAACGAGCGCCAAGCGCCTCACTTTCCCACTTCATTGGCAACGCACGATCATGGCTATACTGAAACGGCAAATTGCCGACATGCATACATTTGTTGATAAAACCCGTCTGCAAAGACGTAAGCTATCCTGCCATGAAGTCGTTATTGACTCTTTCCACATGTGTTCGACCCGGCGTTTTGCGCTTCACGTCCCTGTTGATGATTTCCGCGGTTCTCTGCATGGCCGGGGAGCAAGACCAGCCGGTTTCATTGTTCAACGGCAAGGATCTTACCGGTTGGGATGGCTCGCCGGGATGGTGGACAGTTGAAGATGGAGCCCTCACTTCGGAAAGCACTCCGGACAAGCCGTGCAAGAAAGCCAACTACCTAGTCTGGACGGGTGCACAGGTGGCGGACTTCCAGCTCGATTGCGATTTTGAAATCAGCGGCCAAGCGAACTCGGGCATTCAAATCCGCTCCGAGCGCCGACCGGAGCATGACATGTTTGGCTATCAGGCCGACATGACCGGCGATGGCAAATTGATCGGATACATCTACCACCATCAACATGGATTGGTGGCCGAGCGGGGCGCACAGGTGGTTTTGCCGGATGGTGGAAAGCGCGAGTCCCACCCGCTGGGCGATGCCGCCGATCTGTTGAAGTATTACAAACCCGGTGAATGGAACCACTACCGCATCGTATGCAAAGGGCCGTCGATCACGGTGTTTCTCAACGGGGTGAAGATGTGCGACATCGTCGATAATCATGCCAGCCCGCAGGCCCGCAAGGGTTTCATCGGCCTGCAGATGCATCCGGGACCTCCGATGAAGGTGCAGTTCAAGAATATTTTTCTCACCTCATTCGCGCCCGCCGCTAACGCAAACCAGTCAACTCAGGAGAAACCAAAACCATGAATACCAACCGTCGAAATTTCATGACAAGTGCCGCCGCCGCAGTCGGCTTCTCGGCCATTGCGCCGCATCGCGCTTTTTCCCAACAGGCCAAGGTGGGTGCCAACGACAAAATCACCGTTGCCGGGATCGGCCTGGGCCCGCGTGGTAGGGAAGTTATCAAATCCTTTCTGAGCCAAGCGGATGTCCGTTTCGTGGCGATCGCCGATGTGCAGAAGGAGCGCAGTGAAATCATCCGCAAGACGGTCAACCGCCACTATGGCAACGAGGACTGCAAGGCATACAGCGACATGCAGGAAATTCTTGGTCGTGATGACATCGACGCGGTGCTGATAGCCACGGGTGACCGCTGGCACGGCACGGCTTCGATCATGGCCGCGCGGGCGGGCAAGGACATTTATTGTGAGAAACCCTGCACCATGGGCATCGCGGAATGCAGGGAACTCGATGAGGCGGTTTTGACTAACAAACGAATTTACCAGGGCGGCATGCAGCGGCGGAATGTCGACAACTTCCAATTGGCCGCGCATCTTGCCCGCACGGGCAGGCTCGGTAAACTCAAGACCCTGCACGCGGGCATCTGGCTTCCGCAGCCGGTCAAAGCAAATTTGCCTGCGGAGCTGGAACCCGATGCCGGGATCCTCGATTGGAATCGCTGGGTGGGGCCGGCTCCCGCGCGACCTTACAACCTGAAATACGTGCGCAGTCAATGGCGCCACTATGAGGGGTTTTCCGCAGGTTGGGGGCTTCATGACTGGGCTTCGCACACGGTAAACCTATGTCAATGGGCGGTGGCTGCGGATGATACGACTCCAGTGGAATTCTGGTTGCAGGACGATCAGCTTCGCGGCCGCTATTCCAACGGGGTTGAGTTGGTGATGCGACTGGCGGGCTTCAAGGACGAAGGGGGTTGGCTCGGGCTTGGATCCTGCCCCGTCCGCTTCGAGGGTGAGAAGGGGTGGGTCGAAGCCGGTGACTTCAGCAAGATTGCCTGCAGCGAGGGCTTGCTTGCCGCAGGGGAGCAGCCCGCCGAAATGTTCGGCATCGATCCGTCAAAGCATGTCCGCGAATTTCTTGATTCCATCAAATCGCGCAAAGCGACCGCCTGCAATTCGTCCATCGTGCGCACCACCGAAGTGGCTTGTCATGCGGCCGCCATCAGTTGGAAGCTTGGTCGCAAACTCAGGTTCGATCCTGCAAAGGAGTCTTTTATCGATGATGCCGAAGCCAATGCCTTGTGCTCATATCAGCGGCGGCCGCCATTCACTGTTTGATACTAGATGACGGATAAAATGCAGAAAATCTGCTTGGCTGTGAATGTTGTATGCGTGGCCGTGGCGCGCCTGCGGCGGGAGTGTTGTGAAGCGTGCGGGATGTGCAGGTGCGAGTGACTTAACCCGTAGTTTCAAATGCTCGATTTCACATTTCAATTTCCGATTTCGGGTTAAATGCTTCTCATTGCGAAACATTCTTGGCTGACGCGTGGTTGTATTCCTATGCTTCCCTTTTCAGGAAAGGGGTGCATGCTTCTCACGGCCATGAAAACTCGGTTCATCATTATTTGCGTTATCTTCACTGGCGTTGCGGCGGCGTTGCCGGCCCCACCCGAGCCGCCGCCGCTTGAGAAACCCAAGCCGCCACCCGCGCAGGTTTCCTCCTCTGAAGGCATGCCGCCGCTGCCGTATCCGGTGGTGCCGCAGAAACGCCAGGAACGCAAAAACCCGCCGCAGCCACCGGTCCTGCTCACCAAGATCCGCACCAACGACGCCGAGGATTGGGCGCGCACGCCGCACGACCTCAAGAAGTTGCTCGAGTGGATGAGCGGCGAAATGGGCGCAAGTTTCAGTTCGAACATCAAGACATGGAAGGAAGTCTCCACCAATCCCCGCGAAAACCCGGTGCTCTACCGCTCCGGTTACAAGCCCTTCGAGCTGACGCCGGAGGAAATCTCGCGTTTGCGCGAATACGTCCGCAACGGCGGCACCATCCTGTTCAACGCGCTGGTCGGACACCCGGATTTCTATCAATCCGCTGTCAAGGCCGCGCAGCAGATCCTGCCGGAAAACCCGGTCTATCGCTTGCGGCTCGATCACCCGGTTTTCCACGCCTACCACGACATCAAGCAAGTGAAATACCGCGAGCGCGCCATCAAGGACGGCGTGGTCACCGATAACTTCCCATGGATCGACGGCGTGGACATCGACAACCGCACGGCGATCCTGATCTCGCGTTTCGACATCGCGATGGGCTGGGAAAAAAACCGCCATGATAGCTGGGGCTATGAGGATGCCGATGCCCAACGGCTCGGCGCGAACTTGATTTCCTACGTCACCGCCATGCAAGAGGCCGGTCACAGCGCGGGCAAGAGTGTGGAACTTGCGGACGCCGGCGGAAGCAAGGCGGGCAGCCTGCGTGTCGGCTGGGTCGCTCATGTCGGGCCGTGGAAAACCCGGCCGGCCGCGCTGCCGATGTTGCTGCGCAAGTTCAATGAGGCCACCGGAACGCCCGTCTCCTTCGAGTCGCACGATGTCACGTTGTCCGACGCCTCGATGTTCGAGACTCCGTTGCTTTATCTAACGGGAACCACCGACTTCGCACTCAGTGCCAACGAGCGGGCGAACCTCCGGCAGTTCCTTATGAAGGGTGGTGTGCTTTTTGCCGAGGCTGGCGATGGACGCGCCACCTTTGACACGGCATTCCGCGCGGAAATAGCGAAGATCCTGCCAGAGCATCCGCTCGTGCCAGTTTCCTCCGACTCATCGTTGCTCCGCGAACCCAACGCGTTGGCCGCCGTAAAACCCCGTCCGGCGCTCGCTGCCATACTCGACAAACGCGCAACGACCGCTCCCGAATTGTTCTCTGCGGAGATCAACGGTGCCGCAGCGGTGATCTATTGCCCGCGCGATCTATCCGCCGGATGGGAACAGGCACCTGCGCCCTACGCCATCGGCTACGAATCCGCCGATTCCACCGCGCTCGGCGTGAACATCCTCTTTCACGCCCTCATCCGGTGATGAGCTGAAATTTCAATTTTCAAATTCTACATGTCTGGATTCAGCGACTTTCTATCAGCCGAGACCATGCGGCGGCTCGATCATCTTCTGTTGGGATCGCGCTGGACTGCGGAGGGTGGACGGGCGGGTCGTCATTCGAGCGTGTTGAAAGGCGCGAGCGTGGAGTTCCGCGATCACCGTGACTATGTTCAGGGCGACAGCCTGCGGCATCTGGATTGGAAGGTCTTTGGTCGCAGCGAACGCTATTACATCAAGCAGTTTCAGGAGGAAACCAGCCTGCGTGTCCATCTCGTGCTCGATGCCTCGGCATCGATGGATTTCAAACACTCGGGAAAAATCACCAAATTCGAATTTGCCCGCGAGCTCGCGGCACAAGCCGCTTATCTCGCGAACCACCAGCAGGATTCCGTCGGCCTCGTAATCTATGACGACGAGGTCCGCCGTTGGCTTCCGGCCAAGGGCGGCTCGCGCCATGTCCGGCATTTTCTTGAAGCTCTAGGTTCCCATCAACCCGGCGGCCGCACGGATACCGGTAAGGCGCTAGAAGCGCTCGCCGAAGGCATGGCCCGCCGCGGGCTGGTGCTGATGATGTCGGATTTGCTAGATGACTCGGAAGCCGTGTTCCGCGCGCTCGCCCACTTCCGCCGCCGCGGCCACGACGTGGTGCTCGTTCATGTGCTCGACCCCGCCGAACTTGACCTGCCATTCGATGGCGTCTCCGATTTTATCGACATGGAAACCGGCGAGCGTCTTGAAGCGGACGCCGCTCTCGTGCGCCACGCCTATCAAGAAGCCATCGGAGCTGCCATCGATGGCTTCCGCGCGCGCTGTGGCTCGCTGCGCGTCGATTTCCGTATCGCCACCACCGATCGCAGCCCGTCGGATTTCCTCAACGAGCTGTTAGCAGACCGCAAGCGCCTCGGCGCGTGAGACCATGGGATTTCTTTCGCCATTCCTATTAGCAAGCGCCGCCGCCCTCGCGGTGCCGCTGTGGCTGCACCTGCGGCGGAAGCGGCGGCAGACGCCGGTGGAGTTTCCTTCGTTGCGTTACTTGAAATCGGCGACCGCGCGGATGAAACGGCAGGCGAAGGTGGAGGATCTTGGTTTGCTGTTGCTGCGCCTTTTGCTCATCGCGTTGCTGGCGGTGGCTTTCGCCCGGCCGGTGGTGCGTTCCAGCGGTGGCTGGCTGGGTGCCGCGCGCTCGGTGGAATCCGTGGTGGTGATCGACGCCACCGCCAGCATGGGTTGGCGCGGTGAATCCGGCACGCGCATGGACACGGCGAAACGCCTCGCCCGCGAGTGGATCAACGGTCTTGATCACTCGGATGCGGTGGCGCTGTGGGTTTTAACGGACCGGCTGGAGAAACCAGTGCCGGTTCCAATTGTCGACCGCGCATTTCTTTTCAAGCAACTCGATGCCGTTACTGAATCGGACGGTTCTTCCGGTCTGGCTCCGGTTTTCAACGCCGCCCACGAGTGGGCTGAGGCTCGCAGCATCGGTCGCAAAGAATTGGTGGTCATCACCGACAATCAGTCCGCCGCGTGGGATTGGCCGGCGGAGGATTTTTTCCGAAACTCGTGGGATCGTGCTGGAGTGGGGTTAGTCGTTTTGGTGCCGGACACGGTGCGTGCCGTAAACGTGAACGTGGAATCGGTGGAGTGGGATGCGCGGGCGCTGCGTGAAGGGGCGTTACTCAGCGGCGTGGCGAAAGTCATGAACCATGGCGATGTCGCAGTGACCGATCTGCTAGAGTGCCGGATCAGCGGGAAAATGGTTTTCCGCAAACCTTTGGAAATTCCAGCTGGAGGCTCGGTGGATGTGCCCTTGTCGCTGGCAGTTCCTGTGGTGGGCGGCCCGGTTTGGACTGGCGAATTCGCGCTTGCAGGTGACGCGTTGGCGTGTGACGACAAGTGGAACTTTGCGCTGCCGGTGCGGCATCCGATCAACGCGCTTGTGGTCGAGCACGTGGCGGGCATCGGCGGCGGCATGAAGCCATCGTTTTTCCTGACAAGAGCCATCGCCGCTGGCGGAGCGGGCAAGGCCACGGCCATCGAATCCGATGCGTGGCTGAAACAATCCACCGAAGGCATCGAATCGCTGTGGTTTGTCGGCGGGTATCTAACAGCAAAAGCCGCATGGGAGAAGGCGATGGAGTTCGCCAATGCCGGCGGCACCGTGGTGGTGACCGGAGATTCGCAACCGGACCCTTTGCCCGCCGATTGGCCGGTCACCGTGGGTGAGGAAGCCCGTTTGCCCGCCGGGCGGATGGCGACGCGGTTGTTGGCTTCCGACCACATTCTCTTTGACGGTGTTTGGAGTGATCAGACTCCGTTTCCTCCGCTGCCGCAGCGGATCGTCCGGAGTTCTGTGCCTGCAAATGGAGGTAAGTTGTTAGCCACACTGGCGGGAGGCTATCCGTTGCTCGTCGAGGCTCCGCGTGGAAAAGGCCGCGTATTTTGGCTCAATGCGAGCGTGGATCGAACCTGGGGGGATTTGCCGTTGTCGCCTGCGTTTGTAGCGCTGGTCCAGCAAATGGCGCGGGCGAAGGAGCTTGCCTTGCAGACGACGACCACTTGCTGGGTTGGTGAGGCATGGCCGGATGTCTCAAAGTTTTCCATCACCGCAGCGTGGCCCAAGGGGGAGTCTGGCGAGCCGGCTGTGCGGGCGTTGAAGGCCGGGGTGTTTGACGCGATTTCTGATGATGGGAAAACTCTCTGGCGCTGTGCGGTCAACGTGCGTCGTGCGGAGTCCGATCTGCGGCCGGTGGAAGCGGCGAAACTCCAGGCGATGCTGCCCGGCAAGGTGGCCGCCGGTCAGCAGGGCATCCGCGAATGGCGCGAGGAAATCCGCCGTGAGGTGCCGCTCTGGCCGTGGTTTCTAACTGCAGCGGCGCTGGTGTTTCTGGTGGAGGGCTGGATGAGCGCGCGGGCGGCGAAACAACGCGCAATGGCTGCGGGTGGCGGCCTGCCCAAGTGGATGGAAAGGAGGGCGGGCGTATGATGCACCATTTGTGGTTTGGATTGCTGGCCTTCGCTGTGCTCGGGCTCACCGCATGGACATTCGCGGGCTTGCGGAAGGATCCGGACCGGCGGCGCGCACTGTGGCTTGCCGGGCTGCGTGGCGGGTCGGCTATTTTGTTAGGAATTGTGCTATTGCAGCCGCAATTTCAGCGCAGCGAGTGGGTGGTCGAGCGGCCGCTGGTGGGCGTGTTGATCGATGATTCACAAAGCATGAACGACGGCCCGACGCCTGAGACGCGCGCCATAGTGGCCCGCGAGTGGTTGGAATCAGCCGCCTTCCGCAAGGCCCGGGAAACGTGCGATTTCCGGTTTTTCTCGGTCGATCGGGAAATCAAGGAAACCATCCCCGGCGAGCTTTCATTCAAGGGAACCGAGTCGCGCATCAACGCCGCGCTTAGCGATTGGTCGCGCCGCTGGGGCCGCGAGGGTGCGGCGGGCATGGTCTTGATTTCGGATGGCTTGGACACTGGCGGCGGCCCACCTGTTAGTCTGGGTCTACCGTGCTGGGTGATGGAAGTGGAGCCACCGGGATCTGACACTACGGCGAGGGTTGCAGTGTGGCAAATCGAACCGCCGCGCCGCCCGGAGGCCGGTGCGGAAACCAGTGTGCGGGTCGTTCTGCAGGGCTGGGGCGTGGATGGTAAGGATATCCCGGTCGAGCTGTGGAGTGACGGCCGCAAGCTTGTGGAGAAACGCGTGCGGTTCATGCGCCGGGGCGATGTGGTGGAGGCAATTCTTCCGCTGAAACCCGAGCGTCCGGGAAGTTATGCTTACGAGTTGCGTGTGGCGGATCCGGCGGCGGATGCTTCAGCGAAGTCCCAGCCTTTCGTGGTCGCCGTGCGGCAGGAAGGGCGCAGCGTGTTGTTGCTTTCTAACACTATCGGGTTTGAAGGGAAATTCCTGCGTCGTGCGCTCACGACCGATCGCAACGTGCGGCTCGACAGTTATGCCCGTTGGCAGGACGGTCGCTGGGCGAGCATCGACGGCGGCAAGCATACTCTCGATCTGAGCGCGGCGGCGCTTTCGTCCCGCTCCACCATTGTGCTGGAGGATGTCAGTCCGGACGCACTCAACCCGGCGCAATGGCAGGCCATCTCGGATTTCGCGGGCAACGGCGGGGGGCTAGCGGTGCTCGGTGGCTCGAATCTATTAGGTTCGCCGCGAGCATCGGAGTGTCTCGGACGCGTGTTGCCAGTGCCTACGCCCGCGGCACATCGCGACGGACGATTTGGCGTGAAGCTCACCGACGCGGGCTTGCGTCATCCGGTGTTTGGTCCGCTGTTTGAGGCGGTGAAGGATTTCCCCGCCTTGCAGGGTGCGAATCTCGCCACCGGTGTGGCCGGCAACGCGCAGGTGCTGATGGAGGCCATCGCAGACGGGCAGGCGCACCCATTAGTCGTGGTGAAACAACAGGGCGCGGGACGGGTGGCACTTGTGCTCAGCGACACGCTTTGGCGTTGGCGCGTCGCATCGCCGGGATGGAGCGGCCAGCTCTCCGCCTACGATACGTTTTGGTCGCAGATGCTCGATTGGCTCGCGCCCGATCAGGAAGGCTTGCAAAGCCGTGGCCGCATAGAACTCACGAGCGACCGGCCGTTCTATCAGCAAGGCGGCAAAGTCTCCATCCAGGCGGAGTGGATCGGCAAAAACGCGGTGCCTTTTGAATCGCTCGGCGTCACGATCAAGTCGCCATCCGGCACGACGCGGCCGCTGACCCTGAAAGCCGCGGTTTGGCAAAACCCAGAGGGTCGTCGCGTGACCGGCTTCCGGGGTGAAACTGAAGCGGATGCTACCGGCGTCTATCAGGTCGAGGCGCAGGCTTCGTGGACTGGCGGTGAGGTGCGAGCCAACATGAGTTTCGCCGTCGCCGCCTCACCCGAGGAACGTCGTGGTGAGTCGCCTGACGCTGAGTTTCTCCAGCAGATTGCGAAACAAAGTGGCGGCGCGTATTTTGTCCGCGGTGAGGGTGAGAAGTGGCTGGAAATCCTTCCGAAACCCAAGCGCCAGACCGAGCGTGAAGTGGTCACGGATATTTGGAACCACCCGGTGATCGTGGCCCTGCTACTCACTTGCCTCTGCGGCGAGTGGTGGCTGCGTCGGCGGAGAGGGATGGTGTGAATGGCGGAAACGGGCGTGGACGGGAAGGAAGAAACCATTCAGGATTCCGGGGTTCAATCTTACCAGGCCGCCCATGAACCCTCGCAAAACCATTTTCCTGATCATTTCCGCGCTTCTGTGGCCGGTAATCGCGTACGGCGAGGAGAAGAATTTGCTGCCTAACGGAAACTTCGAGGGCAAAGAACCGCTGAAGGGGTGGTTGACGGACTTTCCCGACGAGGCTTTTTACAAGGATAACGCGCCCTACGTGAAAATGGCTTCGGCGGCCGAGGCGGGCGGGCGCCAGGCGGTGGTGCTCGATTTGCCAGCGGGCATTGCCGGAAACCAAGGGGGCAAGCTCGAAAGCGTGCCGGTAACGGTGGTGCCGGGTGCAACCTACAAGGTGCAGGTGGATTGCATGACTTGGGATGTATCCGCGAAAATCCATGCGGAAGTTTGGAGCACGGATCCGCATCCGGAACAAAAGCGCACGATTTTTCGTCGGGCTCCGGCCGATGGTCGACCCGCCTTGATGATGTGCTACCGGGCGCAAGTGCCCTCGCCACTGGGAAACTCCAAGGTTTGGACGACCGCTGGCCGAGAGTTTAAGGTGCCGAAGAACGTGGTGATCGCGGGTAAGGATCAAGCACCGGAATACATCTCGGTGAAGGTGGTCAACTACGGCGCGACCATGGCCGCGGCAAAATCGTATTTTACAAATTTTAGGTTGTTTCGTGTCGACGACGTTTCTGCCGAACAAAAGCCCGAAACGAAACCGTAACCCATACCTTTGAAATCTCATCCCCCATTCCCTCCCGAGACATCTGACTCGCCTTCGCCGCGTCGGATCCTGGATCGTGCCGGTCGGGCATTGAAGATCGGACGTGGATTCACGGCGCTTTCTGTGGGTTTTGTGGTGGCGGGTATAGTGCTTGCGGTGTGGCTGGCGGTGGATGCGCGGGTGAAATTCGGCGCGTTCGGGCGTTGGGTGGGATTCGTCGCGTTTGTGTTGCCTCTGCTCATGGCGCTGGTGCGCGCAGTGCTCGTCGGCCTCCGACGCATGGACGATGCCGCCTTGGCGCGCCGACTTGAAGAAGCCACCGGTCGGACCGATAACGCGCTGGTGAATGCGGTGCAACTCGATCGCACGCTCGACGGAAGTTCGTCGTGGCGCGCAGTTTTGTTAGGTGAGTTGTCCGGCCTGTGGGGCGGGATTTCATGGAAACGGGTGTATGATTGGCGCTTGTTGAGGAGATGGTCGGCGGGCGTGGGCGTGCTGGTTTGTTTCGGGTCGTTGTTGTTTTTTCTGAAACCCGACGAGTTTCGCAGCCGTGTGGGCCGGGTGTTGATGCCTACACGGGAGATCGCGCCGGTCACGAAAACCCGTGTGTTGGATATCGCTCCGGGTGATCGGGTGGTTACGCGCGATACCCAGGTCCCGATGCGGGTGACACTGGCAGGCGAGACACCGAAGGAAGTCTGGTTGGTGGTTTCTAACATCGATGGTCGAATCGACCGCCATGCGGTGAATCGCGAGGGAGTGACGATGGCATGGTCGGTCGAACGCACGTGGTCGGTCAGCGGGACGTATTGGTTTGAGGCTGGAGACGCGAAGTCGTTCGAGCGTCGTATTGAGGTGCGCGTTCCGGCGAAAGTGGTGGCGCGTGATCTGGTGTTCACTCCGCCCGCTTACACGAAAATCAAACCCGTGCAGGTGGCGGACGGCGCGCCATGGCCAGCGATTCCGCAAGGATCGGATGTCAACGTGGGCTGGACCTTTGACCATGGCTTGAAAGAATTATCGATCGATCACGAAGATGTGAAGGTCGCCGCTGGTGAAAATCCGGAGACATGGAAATTGAGTGGTCGGCTGATGAACAACCGGCCTTGGACTGCAAGTTGGACGGATGTGAATGGCCTCACTGATCAATCCCGAGTCGAGTTCAATGTCAAAGTGGACGAGGCACCGCGCATTCGTTTGGTGGATCCGACCGGCGAGGAAGAGGTTTTACTCACAAGAGACGCTTGGTTGCGGCTGAGTTTTGAGGCGACCGATGATTACGGACTCGCCCAAGTGGATGTGTTCCGCGGGACGGCCGAGAAGCCGGACGGTAAGGTGATCCAGTCGTGGAAACCGGCGGTGCCCGCTCTCAAGCAGACGGTGGAAATCCAACTTTCGCGGTGGATCGAAAAAGGGGAGAATGAGGCGTGGTTCTGCGTCGCCGCGCTCGATGGCAATGATGTGGCTGGTCCCGGCCGCACGCTATCGCGGATGCTGGTGGTGCGGATCGTGACGCCGGAAGAATTGCGGCGCGCCAACGAACAGCGGCAAGGTGAGATGTTAGGTGGTCTTGATGACCTGCTGCGGCTTCAACAGAAAAACCTCGACGCCACACGGTCCTTGCCTCGCGGTGACGATGCCGCCGATGTCGCGTCGGTCGCGGATCGGCAATTGCGGATCGAGGAGGAAGCGCGCCGATTAATGGCGACGACTCCGGCGGGATCGGCGGCGTGGCGTGATGTGTTAGGATCGCTTGCCGCGAAGGAAATGCCGCAGGCGGTGCTTGCCCTGCGGGATGCGGCTGCCGCCAAGGGCACGAAACGGAACGAGGCGCTGGCGAAGGGCGAGGCACTGGAGGTGGCGATTCTTGCGCGTTTGAAAAACCTGCCGGCGGATCTGCATGATGAGACGACCGGAGCTGCGGTGCGAGATTTGATCGGACGGGTGGAAGTTCTGTTCAATCGCGAGAAGGCTTTGCATGACCGGGTTTTGAGAGGTGTGAAGGGCGAGGGGGCTGCGATGGCTGCGGACCAGGATGCGCTGGCGGATGAATCGCGGGTGGTGCGTCAGGCGCTTTTGGATGAATCTAACAATCCTTCGATCGGCGACGCGGCGTTCCGCAAGGTGCTGGTGAAGGCGGCGGACCTGATGGGTGGTGCGAAGATTTACGAGCAGATGATTCTGGCTGCGGGGAAAATCGAAGAAGAGGTGTTTTCCGATGCCTCGGGGGTCTGCAAACAGGTGCTGGTGGATCTTGCGAAGGTGCTCGAATTGCTCAACACCTCGCAGCGGAGTGAGGCGGGCGAGCAGGCGGAATCCATGAAGGAAGCCGCCGCGGACATTCACGAAAAACTCGACGCGCTGGTCGAACAACAACGCGCGGTGGTGGAGAAGAGCAAGGAGTTGGCCTCAAAGGATGATTTTAGTCCCGAGGATGTCGCGAAGGCGAAGGAGTTGGCTGCGCAGAAGGCGGCGATCGAGAAACTCATCGAGCAAATGCTGAAAGACGCACACGCGTTTCCGGATTTGAAGCCGATGAATGAACTGCGCGAAGAGTTGACGAAGATTTATGAGGATGTGATCCAGCAGGACACCGAGCAGGCGTTGGCCGGTGAGTTGAAACCATCGGAGATCGCGGTGCAGAAGGAGGAGAGTTTGTTGGAAGCGATGGAAAAGGCGGCCGAGACGGCCGAAGACATGGAAATGTGGCTGCCGGATAAAAATGAGACGACCAAGTGGTTGATGGAGAATTTTGATCTCACCGAGATGCCGGAAATCCCGAATTTGCCGTTGCCAGATGCGTTTACGGATTTGGTGGGCGATTTGCTTCAGAAACAAGAAGGCCTCGAAGAGCAGGTGCAGGACGCCGCTTCCAACAATGCGTTTGCAGTCAATCCGGCCAATGGCTGGGAAGTGGCGGACGGACCGATGCCTGGTTTCAACGCGCAAGGGAAATCCGGCAATACTCCTCCTAACAAAAATGAACAAACCGGTCGTTCAAGCGGCGGGCGCGAGGGAATGTCGAGCGGCGAGATGGTCAACCAGCGCGCGGACAAGCTTGAGGGAAGCTCCATCGACGCGCGGCGCACGAATGATCCCTTGCAGAAAGGGCATGTGCAGGATGATGGACCACCATCGGATGCCAAGGCTACGGGTGGCGGCAAGGCGGGTGGCGCGAGCCAACGCGCGGGCATGACCGGCGAGGCACCGCTGCGGTCGGTCAACGCGCCGGATCAGATTCTCAATGATGCCCTTGCCGCGGAGCAGGCCTTGCTCGCACAGCAGACGGCGAAGAGTTATGCCACAGCGCGGTTGTTCTATCTGCGGACCGGAGCCATGCCGGAGGTGGTGCGTTTGATGGATGAGTCCCGTGAGGCGCTGGCGGCTGGGCGCATGGCGGAGTATCAAGCACTGCACCGCCGGATCGTGGCGGGCTTGCGGGAAATCGGCGAGGGTTCCAGCACCGACGATGTGAAAGTTTTCGGTGGCGAGAAGAGCCGCTTTGTCGGTGAAAAACGCCTTCCCGGTGGTGCCGATGTCGCAGTGCCCGCCGGGTTTCAACAACCGGTGGATGATTATTTCCGTTCACTTGATGCACCATGATCCGGAAACATTCTTATTTTTTATTAGTGATGGTTTTCGGGAATGTCTCTGCGGCCCCGAAGGACTGGGCTGTGCCGGGAGCGTTGTGGCGCGTGGCGTTGCATGCGGGCGATGCCCCGGGTGCGCCCGAGGCGGGATGGGCGATCGATTTGCCGGACTTCGGCGGCGGCCGACCGGACATGCGCGATGTGGTGCTGATGGGTCCTGATGGCAAGGAGATCGCACTTGATGGCGTCTGGAGAAGCAACGGTCGCAAGCTTCTCATGCTGGCGGAATCGATGCCTGCTGAGGTAACAGCAACTTTGTATTTCGGGGGGAATTCGTCACGCCGGATGCAATCGTGGTCGGCGGCGCGCAGTCTTTTGCTAGAAACGCGGCGTATGCCTGAGGGGGCGAATGTCACGACGTATTCCGGCTGGCAGGACGCGTGGAAGAAATCACCGGCAGTGGACGGCGTGGGCTTTGTACCATTGATTTTCCATGGGGGTAATCCGTTTGGTAAAGAGAGCCATTTTCTCAGCCGTTACACCGGGCTCATCAAGACCGGCGAAGGTGGCGATATGAAATTTTACACTCTATCAGATGATGTTTGTTATGTGATGATGGACGGTCGTCCGGTGATGAGTTGGCAGAAGAACCAACCGCCCCCTCTTGATCCGCGGAAAGTGCCTGTGACGAACGTCCGGATGAACGAGAAGTTTGCGAAGGTGGAGTTTAGCCATGGGGCAATCGATGCTCCGGGCGCGATGGTGCTCGGCTGGGAACAGGGTGGAAAACTTGGCAACGTTCCGCCGGATGCATGGGTGCATCCAGGAAAGGTGAAGGCGGACGGATTTGAATCTGCCTCCGGTGCGCCGGTCCCGTTGGTGGATTTGCAGGCGGTGAGTTATATCGGATTCGGTGGGGAATGGTATTTTAAATTATCCGCGGCGATCCCCGATCCGGGTGATGGCTGGCAAGTCGAGTGGTTGTGGCCGGATGGTCGGGTGGATCATGGAAAAGACGTTCATCGGCTATGGATGAGTCTTGATCCGGTGCAGGTGATTGTGCGTTTGAGAAATGGCGCGCGCGGCATCGAGGGGCGGCGAGCGTTGATGATTCCCCGTGATTTGGTTGCTGAATCCGTCAACAATGATCCACAAATTAAGAGTTATCTCAAGCTGTTGGAAAAAGAAGATCCGTTGGCTTTGGCCGAGCCCGCGAGGAAGGCGGGGTTTATTCTTGCGCGGGGTTTCCAGCCCTCGGCGCAGGCGGCGCGGTGGGCCGATGCATGGCTTGAGAAGGCGAAACCGGATAGCGCATTCTGGACGACTGTCATGTCATTAGCGATCCGTGAAACCGCGAAGAATGATCCGAAGGCGGCGCTGGCGCGAATCGACAAATTGCCCGAAGAATCCAAAAAAACGCTTGGGCGTCATGCGGATCTGCTAGAACTCGACATCAGGGTTTTTCTGCTCAAAGACCCGCTGGTGGTGGGCTTGGCCTCAAAGCTTGAAAAAAGCGGCGATAAGCAGATCGCCCGGATGGCGCTGGTCCGGCTCGGCGACTATCAACTTCTGAATGGCAGAACCGAGGATGCGGCGCGGTGTTTTGCGGATGCTGTTTCCGGCGACGCCAAGGCGGATGTGCGGGCCCCAGTGATCGACCGCGCGCGCTCGTTGGCCATTGAGCAGTTGGTGAAGGATAAGCATCTTGACGAATCGTTAGAAAAAATTACTGCGTGGGAACTTGAAAGGCCGATGGCGAAGATCGATGGCGACCAATTGCTCTGGCGGGCCCGGGTGATGTTCCTTGCGCAGGATTACGCACGGGCCCTGCAAGATATCGAGACAAGTTTCAAGGTGCGCCCGGGGGCACCGGAGGAGCTCGAATTGCGTTTCTGGAGGGGAAGAGCGCTTTACGAAATGGGTCGCAAGGACGAGGCTCGTGAGGTATGGAATTTGCTGGTGAAGGATTATCCAAAACACGAACGCGCGGAGGCAGCCAAGTTATGGGTGGAAAAGCCATGAAGCTTTTGATGGCAATGATGCTGGCTGTTTCCCCGATAGCGCGGGGCGATGGTCCGGGCCGCATTTACACGCAAGCAGCGGATGCCGATTCCGGTATCATTTCCGGAAAAGTGTCGGGTTCCAAGCTGACTCATGCGCTCGCTGTGGAGCGTGATCGAAAACGGGTTTATCTGGCCGCTCTCGACGGCGGAGGCACTGGTTTTCATTTTGAAAAACTGCCGGTAGGTCGATTCGACCTGGTGCTCGTGACAACCGACAACCGTGTGATCGAAGGTATTGGCCTCGGTGCGGAAACCAAGCTGACCGATGACCGGGCGAAGCATCTGAAAGAAGGCGTGGCCAAAGCGGATTCGTTTTTCAACCGCCACATGGTTCACCGGGTCGGAGTGGGTGAAGGATTTGTTTTGGTATTTGCTGAGCGCATCCGAGACGGCGTCATTCTGCGTGGATCTGGCGAGAAGATTGATGCCTGCCTGCGGCGCCTCGAAATCATCGAGCTGCGGGAGGCTGATGACGACTGGCAAATGGTTGGAACCCGCCACCTCTATCGGGAGGAGACGCCGCAGATCAAAGGCATTCCGTTTCTTTCCCATCTCTATCTTCCTGCATTGGGCGGCTTGCGCCTCGCTGGAACTCCCAAGGATCTTGGTATTATTGATCTCCCAAAAATTCACAACCCATGAGCACACCCAAATGTTTGAAAGCCACCGTCGGCAGAGCGAAAGGCAGTCGCATTCCGCTGAAATCGTCACCTGTTACGATCGGTCGCTCCGATGATAACCGGATTTCTCTCACCCCGGATACGGGTGCTTCGCGGCATCATGCTGAGTTGACCGAGGATGATGGCGTCTGGTCCGTACGCGATTTGGGAAGCATGAACGGAACTTATGTCAATCGCCAACGAATCGAGTGGCCGCGCGCATTGAAGGTGGGCGATGTGATCAAGATCGCCGGTGACGTGTATGTGTTTGAAGATGCTGACGAGGGAATTGTCGCTGGGGAGACGTCAGTGATCAAATCCGGAGAACCCACCGTGAATCTTGGCCCTCGCGAGGCTCCACCGGAGATCGCCGAGGAAACCGCGGCGGAACTGCGTGTGCTGATTCCAAAGCTTGAAAGTGTGGTCGCGGAGATCGGTAAGGCCATCGTCGGGCAGCATGAAATCATTCACAGCCTGATGCTGGCCCTGGTTTCGCGGGGGCATGTGTTGATGATCGGTTTGCCCGGTCTGGCGAAAACGCTGATGATCCGGACACTGGCGGAGGTGCTCGACCTGCGGTTCAGGCG
>CAYRLT010000465.1:0-12768 GCA_964425095.1 uncultured Luteolibacter sp. | reverse complement strand
CGCATCAAGGTGGATTGCGAGCATTTCCGAACCATGCGCGAAGATCAGATGGCGCAGGAAATCAAGGAGATCGCGAATCGGGTGAGAACCACCGGGAGCTCTCACGAAATGCGCCCGCTCAATGCTTATTACCGTCGGATGGTGCACCATATCCTCGTCGGTGAGGAGGGGATCGAAACTCACTCACCCGCTGGCGATGACCGTCTCAAACGGATCACCATTTCCGCCAAACCACCGTCCACCACCGCCTGATGAAAAAATTTCTTTTCGATTGCGGCACCCGTGACGCCACCGCTTCTATCGGTATTCTCGCGCTGCGGGTGATGATTGGATTGATGATGTTGGTGGGTCATGGCATTCCGAAAATCCAGAATTTCGCCGTGATGAAGGACAAGTTTTACGTGCCGGATTTTTTCCCGCTGAAATACATGTCGCCGCCGGTGAGTTTGATGACATGCATTGGCGCGGAGGTCGGAGCATCCATTCTGATTATTTTTGGTTTAGCCACACGACCTGCCGCTTTTCTGCTAGGTTTTAATATGGTGGTAGCGGCCTTCGCGGTGCATGGCAGTGCAGTTTGGTTTATGGGGCCGGGCGTGACGGTTTCGAAGGAGCCCGCATTGCTCTATCTCGTTCCGTTGATTGCCATCATTCTGGCGGGAGCCGGGGCATTTTCGTTGGACGCCGGAATTTACCAAGAAAGCAAACGCCGCCGCTGGTAGCATCATGGAAACCTACCGCCTCGTCCTGCCGGGTGATCTCAATCATTACGGATTTTTATTCGGTGGGCGCTTGCTCGCATGGATCGACGAAGCCTCGTGGATCGCCGCCAGTTTGGAGTATCCGCATTGTCAGTTCGTTACTGTGGCGATGGAGGCCGTGGAGTTTCATCATAGCGTGCGCGAGGGCACGATCCTGCGGATCACTTGCACCCGCGAGCGTGAGGGGAATACCAGCGTGTCCTATGCCGTGAAAGTGAGTGACGAAAGAGCCGGTCCGCATCCGATTTTTTCCAACCGTGTCACCTTCGTGAGTGTGGATGATGCGGGAAACAAACGCCCGATCCGCGCCTGATTCGCCTTCCGCCGTGCAACAACCGCTCATCGAAACTGTCGATATCGTTCTGCCTCTCGAAACATCGGAGGATGACAACGCGCGCCGCGAGGCCGCCGCCGCCAAGCTTGGCATCCCGGTCTCACGCATCGGCGGACTTCATCTGCGCAAGCACTCGATCGATGCCCGCCACCGCACCATCAAGGTGCAACTCCGTCTCGAAGTCGCGCTCGACGGCCCGGCGGTCCCGGACGTGACTCCGCATTGGTTCGCCCCAGTACTTTCTGCGAATGCGCGCCGGGCGGTCATCGTCGGCTGCGGGCCGGCTGGCATGTTTGCCGCGCTGCGTTGCCTCGAAAACGGCGTGAAACCCATCCTTTTGGAGCGTGGCAAGGATGCCAGCGCCCGTCGCTTCGATCTCGCTCCGCTCCTGCGTGAGGGCCGTGTGATCGAGGAGTCTAACTATTGTTTCGGCGAAGGCGGCGCAGGCACGTTTTCCGATGGCAAGCTCTACACCCGCGCGACCAAACGCGGACCGGTCGCCCGCATCTACGAGATTTTCGTAGCCCACGGTGCGCCCGCTGAAATTCTAACCGATGCTCACCCGCACATCGGCTCCAATCTACTGCCCAACGTGGTCAAGGCCATCCGCGCTTCGATTTTGAACGCGGGCGGCGAGGTCCATTTTCAAACCAAGGTTGTCGATTTCGGCATCGAGGGAAACCGCCTCCGCAGTGTCATCACTGCGGACGGCCAGGAAATTTCCGCAGATTCCGTGATCCTCGCCACCGGCCATTCCGCCCGCGATATTTACCGCCTGCTCGCCGCGAAAAACATCCTGCTGGAATCCAAAGCGTTTGCCGTTGGTTTTCGGATCGAGCACTCGCAGCCGTTCATCGACCGCACTCAATACCACCTCGCTCCTGGCCAAGAGCGTCCGCGGCTTTTGCCGGCCGCGAGTTACCGCCTCGCCACCAAGATCCGGGATCGCGGCGTGCATTCGTTCTGCATGTGCCCGGGCGGCTGGATCGTGCCTGCCTCCACTGAGAACGATGAAGTGGTAGTCAATGGCATGAGTCTCTCGCGCCGCGACTCGCCGTTTGCGAACTCCGGAATGGTTTCCACCGTCGAACCGGAAGACCTCAAGCCCTTGATCAAGGAGCATGGAATCCTCGCGGGCCTCGCCTTTCAAAAGGGCCTCGAACGCGCCGCTAAAATCGCCGGCGGTGGCGGACAAGTCGCGCCCGGTCAACGCGTCACGGATTTCCTCTCTGGTAAAATCTCCGCGGATCTCCCGGAAACGAGTTACTTCCCCGGCGTGAATCCCGCGCCGCTGCATGAACTGCTGCCGCCCTGGATCACCAGCCGGATGCGCGAAGGATTGCGCCTCTTCGATCGCCAAATGCGCGGCTATGTTTCCAGTGAGGTTTTATTGTTAGGATTTGAAACCCGTACCAGCTCCCCGGTAAGGATTCCCCGGCGGGATGATACGCTCGAGCACCCGGAAATCTCCGGTCTTTATCCGTGCGGCGAGGGAGCGGGCTATGCTGGTGGTATCGTCAGTGCCGCGCTCGACGGCATGCGTGTGGCGGATGCCGCCTGCGCCTGCTCATCAACCTAGAAAGGATAGGCACGTTTTCAGCGGGTAGAGGCCGTCTTAAATCGGAATGGAACCGTGCTTCTAACGGAGATCTGGTTTTCGCCGGTGAGTCCATCTTCTGTTCCAGAGCGGAGTGGATTCCGTGGAATCATGGCGCGATGTTTATGAATCGGGCGTTTTCCGCCGAAGGGGCACAATGGAGCGGCGCGACATGGACAGGAGGGGGGCCGCCGGATCAAAGAGAAGATGAGGTCACAGAGGGGGAGGATGAGATGAGTTTGTTGGGTTGCGATGCCGAATGCCATCACTTTAGCCGACTGAAAGACAAATGCCTTTGAGGATTTGCGCTCTGGGTCATTGCCACACCTTGGGACGCGTGGCTTTGGCACAAGGAAGGGTGATGTATGATCGCCCGCAACATGTGAGGGCAATGGCACGCGCTTCGTTCATCTCATTGATACCTGCTATAAACGGCAATTCGTCACCTCGTGGAAAAGAACTTATTTTTTCACGGTAGTGAGTGATGGATGTCAAATTTGCACAATTAACATTGGTGCGCGAGCGAGATGCCGCCTATAAGAGCGCCTCAAATCCCATTCATTCCATGATGCGTTCACTTAGTCTGATTCTGCTCTCCTTAATTGCCAGTGTCGGATTTTCCGCGGCGGCCACCGTTGAAAACCTCACCATCGACGGCAAATCTATCACTCTCCAAATCCCCGACACGGCCGCGCCCGGCAAACCCTGGCTATGGGTCGGCGAATTTGGCGGCCATCTCAAATCGCTGGAAAGCGGGCTTGTCGTCAAAGGCTGGCACGTCGCATTCATCCGACTCAGCGATCAGTTCGGCTCACCTGGCGCCATGGAAATCTGGGAAAAGCTTTATACCGAACTCCATGATAAACGCGGGCTCTCGGCACGGCCTGCGCTGCTTGGGATTTCTCGCGGCGGTCTTTATGTCAACGCGTGGACGCGCCTTCACCCGGATCGGGTCAGTGTTCTCTATCTGGATAATGGAGTCTGCGACATCCGCTCCTGGCCCGGTGGTTATCAGCTGAGCAATAAAGGCAGCGGCAGCCCGAAGGACTGGGAAAAATACAAAACCGTCTTCCACTTCGAATCCGATGAGGACGCCAAAACCAAGTCCGTGATGCCCGCCGACGGCATGGAGGCGGCCATCAAAGCCGGTGTTTTTCTGATCTCAGTCCACGGCACCGCCGACACCACCGTGCCCTATCCAGACAACGCGGAAAAGCTGGTGAAGCTGTGGGAGCAATCCCGTGGCAACTTGAAGATATTCCCCAAGGAAGGCGGCAATCATCATCCCCACGGTTTGCCCGACCCGACTCCGTTGATTGATTTGCTCTGCGAAAAAGCCAAGTAAGCGCTGCGTATGAAAAAGTAGTTGAGGACTTGAGTCCGATCTTATGCACGAAGAACGGACTGAAGTTCTGGACTGCTTTTTTGGAATTGGCCGCTGGCGCTTAGCGCTTGAGATTTTCCAGCACGCTTGTGGGCAACGGGTTGCTTTGGATCCAGGTATTTGCGGCGGAGGGATCGCGCTCGGTCCATGTCTCAAGCAGACGATTGTAGAATCGGTTTCGTTGAGACTCGTCCGTGATGCGGGCGATTTGACTCGCGGCGATGCCTGGTTCGCTGCCGAACGAATGCCAGATGAGGTTGGTGACCACGCGGTCGGTCACATCGTTGGGGAATCGATCCATCAGTGAGACGGCGGCTTGCGGGTTGTCAGAGGCGACGCTGGAAATCACTCCGCGCAGGGCGTTGGACCGGTTTTCACCGCTGGGCAGCGCGGCAAGGGAACTCACGGCGGCCTGTTGGTCTTGGCGCGCCCAAGTGCCATAAACGTCGTCCATCCGGCGTTGCGTGGCCTCGCTCGGATTAGCGGCCAACCAGACGGCGGTGCCGGCGGGATCGGTGACAGCGAGTTTTTCCGCAGTGCGCATCATGGCTCCATTGCGCAGTGAGTCGTCGGTGATGGCGGCAATCCATGCGCGCGTGGCCTCGTTGCCTTGAGAGAGAAGGTGCGGAAGAATCGCATCGAGGGCTTCGCCGCGTTCGACGCTCTTGGGCATGCCAGTTAGAATTTGGGTCGCGCGTTCCGGATTGGTTTCCGCGATGCCGCGAATGATTCCGGCGAGGTAGGGGTTCGCTCCGTCGCCTTGATGACTGGCCTCGGCCCAGCGGAGTGCGGCATCGGGATCGCTGGACGCCCAGGTGGTGAGCACGGTCTCCGTTGCAAAGCCACTGGTCGTGTTCGCCTTGGTGTAGTCGAGCGCGGCGATCGGATCCATTTTCGCCCAGGCTGAAAGCAGCAAGGCGTATTCTCCGAGGCGGTTTTCGGTGATGCCGAGGCTGCGGAAATGGGCGACCGCCGCCTCAAAATCGCCGGGGCCGAGGCGGTCGATGTAGGCAAGCATCGCGCGGTTCCGAGCCAGTGGGTCTTCGCTGCGGACGAGCGAGCTGAGCCGCGCGAGTTCATCCGGCGAGACTGGTGAGCCACCCGAATCCGGGCGTGTCGAGCGCCGCGCCATGCGTTCTGCGGCGGAGTTGGATGATTCACGGGTGGTGTCCGTGTTGGCTCGGCTGCTGCGGGTTTCCATGAATCCGGCGGATGCGTCATCGGTGGCCGATGGAGGTGAAGAGATGCGTCCGACCATGAACCCAGCTGAGCCGATGACGAGGACGAGTGCGGCGATGGTGATGCGGGACGAGAGATTCATGGGATGGGCGGATGTCTTGGAAACAGGCAAGGATACCTACAAAACCGACGCGGTCTTGCCAAAATGTCTCAAAATTGATGTCGGCGCTCAGAACAAGGCCGAGAGTTTCTGGACATCCGTATTGCCGATCAGGATGAAGACATTCCGATCATCTTCCCAGCGAGCGGCGGCCCAAGTGCCTTTTTGTGCGAAGGATGGACGATCACGGGCCGGGAGGGTGCCGCTGACATCTTCACGGCGGAAAATGATGAGATGAACGACGCCGGCATTGCGTTCATCGTAGCAGATGAGCGATCCGCGTTTGCCATCGATGATGAGTTCGCGGCAGCCGATGCCTTTGACATTGACCAAGCCGGGAGGCAGGCAACCGGGGCAAGGGAGCTTGCGGGATTCCAGGTTTTTCATGAGGACCTGGTGGTCGTCACGGGTTTCATCCAAGCTGAAAAGTGGGGATTCGTAGGCACGGATGAAGCCGGCCTGCACCACCTCCACGGGCAACGGTCCGTTGTTGGCCAATGAGGGTTTCTCATCACTTCGGGTGAGGAAAAACGCCAGCGCCACGCCTGCGGCTGCGGCCAAGGGGATCGACGCGCGTTGGAACCAGTTCGGCTTTTTAATCAGGGCTAGCGACGCGCTGCGGTCCATCGCGGCGAGGATTTCCATGCGCAAAGCAGGCGGCGGCTGGATCGAGGCCAACGCGCCGATCCATGCGGCATCCAGCGCGTCCTCCGCCTGCGGCAAATCTCTTCGCTCGCCAGCCAGACAACCGAGGATATCCTCTCGCAAGGTCGCGGGCAACTCCACTGACGCCAAGGCATTTGCAAATGCGGCGTCGAGCGCGCGCTCCTCCGCGAGCCACTCGCCCAACTCGCGGTTTTCCATTGCCATCGCCAGCGCTCCGGCGAAGTCATCGTCATTCACATCCGCGCCATCGGGCCGGAAACTCCGCAGGATGAATCGTGCTTGCTCCTTATCCATGGTGTTGGTTGAGCCCTCCGGTTTGTTCGATGCGAAGAATGTTTTTCGGCGCGCTGGATGGCCCGGCGGTCATTTTGCGGCGGAGCATTTCCTTACCGCGTGAAAGCCGCGACATCACGGTGCCGATCGGCACATCGAGAATTTCAGCAATCTCCTTGTAACTGTGTTGTTGCAGGTAAAACAAAGCAATCGGCGCGCGATACGTCTCGTCGAGCTCACCTAACAATTCCAAGGCACGCTGGCCGTCCATCTGGCGATCCGCATGGTCCTCGGGGCTTTCCACCGCAGCGGCGGATTCCTCATCGATCGGCTCGTCGGAAAATTTGGAGGCACGCCGGCGCTGGCTGAGAAACTCGCGGTGCAGCGTGGTGAACAACCAGGTTTTCGCCTTCGAGCGATCATTGAGTTGGCCACCCTTCGCCGCCCAGATACAGAACGTTTCCTGAACCAGGTCTGCGGCCTTGTCCGTGTTGCGTGTCAATGACATCCCGAAGCGGTAAAGCGCTTGGTAATGAGCATCGACGAGATCTTGAAATTCACTCATGTGCCCGGATGAGAGGATTCGGTGCGCCGGTTTATTCCCGGAAAATCAAACGGCCGCCTGCCAATGGACTTCTTTGGCGTCTTTCCAAAGTTCATCGAGGCAATAATATCCGCGCAGCTCCTCATCCATCACGTGGACCATCACATCGATGAAATCCAGCACCACCCAGCGAGTGTCCGCCTTGCCTTCGGTGCGCACCGGTTTCACTCCGTGCTCCACCTCGACTTGCTCGGCCACGTTTCGCAGGATCGCGCGCAACTGCGGCATCGAAGTGCCGGTGCAAACCACCATGAAATCCGCCAGGTTCGATTGCCCGTGCATATCCAAAATCCGGATGTTCTCCGCCTTGGTGTCATCCGCCGCCTGTGCACAGGCCAGAGCCAGTTCTTTTCCTTGAATCGCCATAATTTCCCCCTCGGGAAGCGGCACCATAATCCGAAAACGCCAAATGCAAACCACTAAAAGCAGGGAAAAACTCAGGCATCCCGGAAATCCATCCTCCAATGGCGCGTGCTTTGCATCCCGGCCACGCCCTGCGAAAACTGTCGGCCAAGAGGCTGTCTGAATATTACCAAAGGCAGGGACCTATCCTCCGGGAGGTCCGCGTGCATGGGGAGTGAATGATGAAGCGCCTAGGCTCTGGGGCATTCTCTTTTCATGCGCAGGACCGCCCGGAGGATCGGTCCCTGCCATTTTTAAGACAAAAAGAGAAGATTATGAACCAGTAGATGAACGCAGATAAGAATCCTTGAAAATCCCTCTTCATCTGTGTCCATCTGTGTCATCTGTGGTTAAAAACTTCTTAACTTCTCCCGCCATGCTCAAACAACAACGCGCCAATCACCTCCTACACCGTCTCGCGGAACTTTATCCCGAGACGCCGATCCCTCTGGATCACAAGGACCCATTCACGTTGCTGATCGCGGTATTACTCTCCGCACAATGCACGGACGTGCGTGTAAACCAGGTGACGCCCGCCCTGTTTGCCTTAGCCGACAACCCGCACGACATGATGCATGTCCCGGTCGAGGAAATCCGCGCCGTGATCCGGCCATGCGGGCTCTCGCCGCGGAAATCCGCCGCCATTTCCGAGTTGTCGCGCATCCTCGTCGAGCAACACGGTGGCGAAGTGCCCGCGGATTTCGAGGCGCTTGAAGCGCTGCCAGGAGTCGGCCACAAAACCGCCTCGGTCGTGATGGCGCAGGCCTTCGGCGTGCCGGCATTTCCCGTGGACACCCACATTCATCGCCTAGCCACCCGCTGGAAACTCACCTCCGGAAAAAATGTTGTGCAAACCGAGCGCGATTTGAAACGGCTCTTCCCCCGCGAATCGTGGAACCGCCTTCACCTGCAAATCATCTTCTACGGCCGCGAACATTGCAGCGCGCGCGGCTGCGATGGGAAATCATGCCTGCTGTGCCGCGAGTTGTTTCAACCGCAGAAGTGAAACATCGCCCCAAATCCGGACCAGCGTTTGCCGGTTTCCATGATCGCCATATTCGGTGGCTAACAAAATTCGTGAGCCCTGTTTTCCCGCGTCCCATGCATCGGTGGTTCCGCCGGGCTGCCATCCATCGGCAAGCAGTTGCTGAAGAAGTTCTTCGCGAGTGACTCCGGAAAATTCCAAGTCATGCGGTTCGTGACTCAGCTCACGGTTAGGTGGTCGTTTCCCAAGCGCAAAAATAATCCGCCGGTTTCTCGCCCATGCCCGCAGCCGCGGTGTTAGAAACTCCGCGAAGCGCAGTGCGAGCTGGACCCGCCAACGATCAAAACGACCGTCCAGCCCCCGCAGCGGCAGCATCCGGTTTTGCACCGATTGATAGCCCGCACTGCCCATCGGCCCATGATAGATGATCGAATCCGCCATGACGCGCACCGGCCCGCCGCCATAAACGAAGCCCTGCCATTTCGCCCGTCCTTGCGGCGTGAAATGCTCCGGGTGTTTCGCGATGAGCAAACGTTCCGCCTGTCCGTAGCCGACTTGTTGTTTGAGAAACCCGCGGATCGCCGGACGCCGCCAATGCCAGACGAAGGCCCCTGGCGCGAAGCCAAGGTGGAAACCCGCCGCGCGCAGACGCCAGCAAAAATCCACATCGTCGCCCGCCGTGCGGAAAATCGGGTCGAAGCCGCCGATGGCATCGAAGGCGGCCTTGGTGACGGCGAGATTGCAACCCGGCAAGTGCTCGGCTTCCTCGTCATCGAGCATCACGTGGCTGGGCGCGCCGGGTGCGGCTGCCACCACCGCCTCATGCCAGTTTCGCGGTTTCGGTGGCAAGTTCGGCCCGCCCACCGCCGCAAAACGCGGGTCCGCAAATACCCGCGACAAGCGGACCAACCATTCTCGATCCGGTGCGCAATCGTCATCCGTGAAGGCCAGGATTTCTCCGCAGGCCACCTCCGCACCCGCATTGCGCGCGGCACTCAACCCGCAAGCATTGAGCTCCAATAACTTCACCCACGGAAAATTTCCCCTTACAAAATCCGCCGTGCCATCGACCGAACCGTTATCGACCACGATGGTTTCAAACCCGTCTGCCGCCACCAAATTCCGGATCGCCCCAAGGCATCTGCCAATGCGATCACGACCGTCGCGCGTGCACACGATGACCGAGAAAATCGGGCAGCGCGGGAAAGGCGGAAAGCGCAGGGATGAAAGCGCGGCCAGCGCGGGTTTGTCATTTCCCGCGCGGTCGATCAGCCCGAAATCCCAGTCGAGCACGGCCCCTCCGCCGTTTTGCCAGCGGTCACTCCACGCGAATATCGTGAGGCCCGCCGTTTCCTGCTCATGGGCGATTTCCATCGCCCATGCGAGCGACTCCGTTTGCCGCGCGAGGCCGTTTCGCTGGGAATCGACCCCGAATTCGGAGATCACCAAAGGCCGATCGCCGGCAATGTGGTGCAGGCGTTTGAGATAATTTCGAAACGCTTCGGCCTCTTCGAGATAAACATTGAAGGCGGAAAAATCGGCGTTTTCCGGCTCCAAATATTCGGTGCTCGGGAAATTCGCATACGCAAAAAGCAAATGCGGCGCGACTTCCCGACCCAGCGCAATCAAATCTTCAATCGCGTGCCTCACTCGCAGCGGACCCATCCAGCGCACAAGATCGGGCCGGATCTCGTTGCCCACATAAACTCCAGCAAGTGCCGGATGCGTCGCAGTTTCACGCAGCGCCTCCACCAGCTTGGCACGGGCCGCCGTGAACAATCCGGGACGCCGGAAAAAATCCACGGAATACCCCCACTCCAGCCCCGCAAACACCCGCAAGCCCGCCGCCCATGCCGCATCCAGCAAGCGCCGATCCGGCATTTCAAACAGCCGAATCGCATTGAACCCCGCTGCCACCATCCGCCGGAAATCCGACTCAAACAAGCGCGGATCGCCCACTGGAAAGGGCCCGTAAGTCACCGCCCGCAGCCAAACACGCGCGCCCCCGGAACGGAAAAATTTCCCGTCCGTTTGCCATCGTCCACTGCGTTCGCCGTCGGCCACGCACAGACCCTAATTCAGCAGCGGCGGTTTCCAAAACCCAAAACCGCCTGATTCGCCGTGCGTTGACATCCGCGGTCCGCCCGTCCACCGTCACGCCCATGGACACAATGAAACTTCTTCTGGGCGCCACCGTCGCGTTGCTTTTGGGCGCGCTCGCGGTGTCCTGGCAGGGCATGACCAGCGGCGTCAAAAACACTTCTCAGGAAGAAATCGCCCGCCTCAAAAAACAGGTCGCCGAGCTGCGCCAAGAACAGGACAACCTTCAGCGCGAAAAACAACTCCAGCAACTCCGGTCGATGCCCACCCCGGCCCCAACACCCAGCGCCACCGAAATCTCGGCCATGAAAGCACAACTCGAAGCAAACAACGCCGCTCTCGCACAACTCGAACAAGATAAACAAAAGGCCGCCCGCGACGCCAAAATCGCCCAAGACGAAGAAGGCCTGCTCAGCCAGCGGGATCTTGAGAAAGGCGATACCGAACTCAAACGCGCCCGCATGATCGGCCAAGCCTTGCTCATCGGCCGCGTCGTTGAATACGTCGAAGACGCGCAAATCGGCAGCTTCATCACCTTTGAGATCCTGATGCCCGAACAAGTCCAGGTCGGCACCATTCTCGGCATTCGCCGTAAAACCGGCATTCTCGGCCAACTCACTGTCTCCGAAGTCACCCCCGAAGGCGGCGTCGCCTCTCCCCTCCCCGGCTTCGGTCCCGTCCAACCAAAGCCCGGCGACGAACTCATCCTGCCACCGCAGTATTAATTGCGGCAGTTAAAAGTTATACGTTAGAGGTTATTTGTTAAAAAAGCCTCCGCACAAATAACTTTTAACGTAGAACTTCTAACTTTTAAAAAAAGCATGTCCATCACCGTTGGTCTCATCTCACTCGGCTGCGCGAAAAACCTCATCGACTCTGAAGTCATGATCGGCCATCTCGCGCAAGCCGGCATGTCCCTCACGCCCGATCCCGAACTCGCCGATGTCCTCATCGTCAATACCTGCTCGTTCATCGATATGGCCAAACAAGAATCCATCGACGCCATCTTCGGCGCGGTGGACGGCCGCAAAGGCGATCCTGATAGAGAACGCCAGAAAATCATCGTCGCCGGATGTTTGTCCCAACGTTTCGCCAGCGAGCTCCCCGGCATCATGCCCGAAGTGGATGCGTTCATAGGCCTCGATCAAATCACCAAGGTCGCGCCGATCATCGAGAACTTGCTAGGCAAGAAAAACTCCGCCGAGGTTCAAAAAACCGAAGGTCCGTCCGCCACCGATGACCCACGCGATTTTGTCACGCTCAAGCCGCAATACGTCCCGGACTACTCCACTCCGCGCATCCGCCTGACGCCCGATCACTTCGCCTACGTGAAAATCGCCGAGGGCTGCAACCACACCTGCACCTTCTGCATCATCCCGAAAATCCGCGGCCAACACCGCTCGCGAACGCAGGAATCCGTCTTTAAAGAAGTGGAAGCGTTGGTGAAATCCGGTGTGAAGGAAATCAACCTGATCTCCCAAGACACCACCTACTTCGGCATGGACCAATGGGAAGGCGAACGCCCGAAACCCTCGTCACCCGTCGATTCCAGCAAAGGCAACTCGCTCTGCACCTTGCTCCGCCAAATCAACACCATCGAAGGGGATTTCTGGGTCCGCCTGCTTTACACCCACCCCGCCCATTGGTCGGACGAGCTGATCCAAACCATCGCCGAGTGCGACAAGGTCGCGAAGTATGTGGACATCCCGCTCCAACATATCTCCGATCGCATGCTCACCGCCATGAAGCGCGTCACCACCGGCGACTACATCCGCGACCTGCTCCGCCGCATGCGCGCCGGCATCCCCGGTCTCGGCATTCGAACTACGTTCATCGTAGGTTTCCCCGGCGAGACCGAAGAGGATTTCCAAGAATTGCTAGAATTCATCCGTGAGTTTCGTTTCGAGCGTGCCGGCGTTTTCCAATACTCCAAGGAAGAAGGCACCCGCGCCCACAAAATGGATGGCCACCTCCACCACGCCACCCGCAAAAGCCGTTGGTCACGCTCCATGGCCGAGCTCCAACGCATCGCCGGCGAAACAAACCAAGCCCAAGTCGGCAAAGCCGTCCGTGTGTTAGTCGAACAACCCGGTGTCGCCCGCACCCAATGGGACGCCCCCGAAATCGATGGCTCAGTCATGGTCGATGAAAACCTCGCCGTCGGCGAATTCGCCGACATCACCATCGGCGACTGGCGCGGCTATGATCTCGTAGCCGCAAGATAGCGGAACCAACGACAAGCCAATCTCGAAGATGAAGCTCTCCTTTACTGGAGCGCGGAATTCATTCCGCGCTTCTCAAATGGCGACCGGTGCCTTGATGT
>CAYRLT010000464.1:0-12401 GCA_964425095.1 uncultured Luteolibacter sp. | reverse complement strand
TGCTGGTGCTCAAAAACGCTGGGATTGTCGCGGATGAAAAACGCGGCAAACGGATTTTCTATCGGCTGATGATGCCGTGTGTGGCGGATATTTCGCTTTGCGTGGGGGCACGCGCCCCTGCCTGACGACTATTAGCACCGTGAAACTGTAAACTCTGCCGATGGAGAGCCAATCACTCGGCCTAACTTGAAGAAGACCATGAAATTACCCGCTACCGAACTCAAGAGCGCTGCCTGGTTGGTGGGGTTGATCGGGCTTTTGTATTACTTGCCCGTTGGTACACCGCGCTTTGATGGCGCGGTGATGGAAGCTCTGGAGTTGGCCAAGTGGTATGCCCGCGAGCATGTCATCCTTTGTCTGGTGCCTGCGTTTTTCATCGCCGGAGCGATCGGGGCGTTTATCAGCCAAAACTCGGTGATCCGCTATCTTGGAGGGAAATCGAAACCACTGGTCGCATATTCGGTGGCTTCGATTTCCGGCGCGATTCTCGCCGTATGCTCTTGCACGGTTCTGCCGCTGTTCGCCGGGATTTATCGTCTGGGCGCGGGGCTTGGACCGGCCAGCGCCTTTCTTTACTCCGGACCGGCAATCAACGCGCTTGCCATCATTCTAACCGCCAGGGTTTTAGGCTGGGAGATCGGTCTTGCTCGGGCACTTTGTGCCATCGCCTTCAGCATCGTGATCGGCGTGGCGATGGCGTGGCTGTTCCGTAAGGAGGAAGGCGCGCGCCAATCCGCCGTCATGCAGCTACCGGTCGATGAACCCGCCCGCCCGCTATGGCAGACCGCGTCGTTCATCGCATCGCTGGTCGGCATTCTTGTTTTCGCCAACTGGGGTGGGGGAGGGGATTCCGGGTTTTTCGGCGTGGTCCATTCGGTGAAATGGCCGATCACCGCCGCGTTTGGGTTGATGTTAGGATTTATGTTGTGGCGCTGGCACGGGCGGCCCGCCTGGCAGGTGCTTCTCACCGTGATTGCATCAGGTGCCGCTGCATGGGGTTTCGGAAAACCTGAAGCCGCGTTCCTAACCGCTGCCGCAGGACTTGCATGGATGTCCGCCGGCAAGGATGGTGAAGCTGGCGAGTGGTTTGATCAAACGTGGTCTTATGCCAAGCAAATCATTCCGTTGCTCATAGGGGGAGTGCTGGTTGCCGGCCTATTACTTGGGCGGCCCGGCCACGAAGGGCTGATTCCTTCGGAATGGATCGTGTCATTGTTAGGTGGTGATTCGCTTGCTGCCAATACCTTCGCGTCAGTGGCAGGAGCCTTCATGTATTTTGCGACCCTCACGGAGATCCCGATCGTCCAAGGCCTGCTCGGCAGCGGCATGGGCAAGGGTCCGGCACTCGCGCTCCTGCTTGCCGGTCCGGCGCTCAGCCTACCGAGCATGTTGGTCATTCGTTCGATTCTCGGAACCCGTAAAACCCTCGCCTTTGTTCTTCTCGTCATCGCGCTCGCAACGCTCTGCGGATGGACTTTTGGAAATTTTTCCTGAAATCAAAACCACAAACAACAATCAATCATCCATATGAAACTCCAAATTCTCGGCACCGGTTGTGCCAAGTGCAATCAACTTGTATCCGCCACGACTGCGGCCGCCGATCGCCTCGGCCTTGATTATGAACTTGAGAAAATCACCGACTTTCTACGCTTTGCCGACTTCGGCGTGATGATCACACCTGCTTTGATCGTGGATGGCAAACTCAAGGTCGCCGGCAAGATCCCGTCTGATGTGGAAATTGAGAAACTTTTACAATCCTAACATTTTCACCAATTTCATGATCGCTAAAAAAATAATCCGCAGTGTGTTGCTGGTGGTCGCTCTCGGTAGTTTGGCCATTTGGGGCAACCGCGAGTTTCAGAAATCCCAAACCTACGCCGAGGCGGAAAGCAAACCCGCGCCTGCGGAAATTATGCCGATCGTGGAAGGTCCACAAGTCGTGATGACGTATTTTCTCATCGGCACCCGCTGTGTGTCGTGCAAGAAAATTGAAGCGCTCGCCCGCGCAACGGCGGAGCAAGACTTCGCCGCAGAACTCGCCGCAAACAAGCTCGTTTTCCGTGTAATCGACACCGGGGAACCCGCAAACCGCCACTATTTGAAGGACTATCAACTCAGTTCCAAAACCGTCTTGATCAGCCGACGCTTCGAGGGCAAGGAGACGACTTGGAAGGACATGGAAAAAGTATGGGAGCTTTTGGATGATGCCCCTGCCTACCGCACCTACCTCGGCGCGCAAATCAAGGAATACCTTGGCTCATGACTTTGTCCGTGATTCTCGGAACCGCGCTTTGGCTCGGATTGCTCACCTCGGTCAGTCCGTGTCCGCTGGCAACGAATCTTGCCGCCACCGCCTATCTGGCGAGGCGGGTGGACTCAAAGATGCGTGCGATTTTCGCGACGCTTGCCTACACGCTCGGGCGGGTCGCTGCTTATGCGATCATCGCTGCTCTGTTAGCTGCCGGACTGACTTCCGCGCCAGGAATATCTCAAGGCTTGCAACGTTGGATCGGACCCTTACTCGGGCCGATTCTGATTCTCACGTCGATGTTTTTATTGAAATTGATTCCTCTGCCGTTTGGCGGATCATTTACCAGTCAGGCCAGCGCTGAGAAGTGGGCGTCGCGCGGGTTGCTTGGAGAGTTTGTGCTCGGTCTTCTGTTCGCCTTGTCATTCTGTCCAGTCTCCGCCGCGTTGTTTTTTGGCAGTCTGATACCACTCGCACTCGGCAGCGGTCGGATCCTGCTGCCGGTTATAGGGTATGGCATTGGTACGGCGGCGCCGGTGGCGGGATTTGCCTTGGTGATGGTTTTCAGTGCTCGTGCCGCCTCAAGGCTTGCGGGCGGAGTCATGCGATTCCAACCATGGCTTCTCAAAACGACAGGAATCCTGTTACTCATTGCAGGGCTTTTTCTAACGGCAAAAGACACTCTGGATATCCTCCCGTGATGCTTTCCCGATGAGCTGATGCCGAGTCATCTGGACACCCTATTTGCGTCGCCCTTTCAGGAGTCGAAAGCTGGAAAGATGGCCAATCATTCACCCAGCAATCACTCATCCCCCCGTTTCGCGCTTGCGACCTCCTCACAAGATCGCCAGTTTATCCGCAGATTCCGTGATGACACTTCCAAAACTCCTCCTCTTCCTCACTCTGCCGCTCTACGTGCTCGACCAGATCACGAAGTTCTGGACCATCAGCACCTTCCAACCCCCATGGATCGAACCCGGTGCGAGCATCATGGTGGTGGACAACTTCTTCTACCTAGTTCGCGTCCACAACCAAGGCGTGGCCTTCGGTTTCGGAAATGGCACCTCTTGGGCTCCCATCGTCTTCCTGCTGGTTCCTCTCATCGCTCTCACCCTGATCCGGATTTTTTGGAAAAAAGGCGCGTTCAATCATCCGCTTTCGATGATCGCCGTGGCCCTGTTGCTGTGCGGGATTTTCGGCAACCTAACCGACCGATTGGTCCAAGGGTTCCTGCTCGAAGAATTCAAGGACGCCTCGTTTTGGCAGCGCTTGTCGGAAGGATACGTGGTGGACTTTCTCTCCTTCAAGCTGCCGCTTTACGATAAAATCGTGCCGTCGAGCGGCGGTTGGTGGCCCGCCTTCAACGTCGCGGACTCATGCATCTGCGTGGCCGCTTTCCTGCTCTTTATCGGCGGCATTCGCGAAGAAGCGCAGAACAAAAAACTGCAAGCCAAGAGCACCGAGTGAGGCACTTGTTTCGCTTGCCGCTACCTTGGATTTTTTAAAAAAATATTTCACGAATCCCGATTGTTCGCGATCAACTACTAAATACACCGTACTTTTCCGGTTGACGACACAAGAGAGCTGCGCAACATCTATTTCGTTGCCCACCAATTGATTTCATGCGTTGCGTCCAATGCGGTTCACTCAAAGACAAAGTCCTCGATTCGAGATCCTCGAAAGACGGAACGACCATTCGTCGCCGGCGCGAATGCCTGCAATGCAGCTACCGCTACACCACCTACGAGCAGATCGAGCGCACCGAATTGCGCGTGGTGAAACGTGACGGCACCCGCGAAGCCCTCAATCGTGAAAAGTTGATGAGTGGACTCATCAAAGCTTGCGAAAAACGCCCTGTGCCGATGGACCGTCTCGACCGTGCCGTGGAGGAGATTTTAACGGAATTGCACAAGGACCACCTGAGCGAGGTGCCCTCCAACATCATCGGCACCAAGGTGATGGACAAACTCCACCAGATCGATCCGGTGGCCTATGTGCGTTACGTTTCGGTGTATCGCCAATTTGACGACGTCAACGAATTCATCCAGGAAATCCAGTCGCTCTCGCGCCGCGCCGCGCGCGATCCATTCCAACGCCGCCTTTTCAAAGATTAATTCCCGCAAAACAAGAAGTTCCCCTCCCAACCCCAATTGATTCCCTCATCCCCTAAACCCACCCAACCCCCGTGATTTCTCTTATTGGCAACCGCCCCGCACTCCAAATCGGCCGCTACCAGGTGATCGACTACGACACCGCATGGCTGGATGACGCGCTGATTCGCGCAGCGCGTGCTGCGGATCACGAGGATTTTCCCTTCGTGGTGGATATTCGCAGCGGGGTTGTGAAGTATTTGGAAACGAAGTGTCCTCTCAAGCTCCTGCCCTTGGCGGATCTCTTCGACCGGATGCGCAAGATGCTGGTGAAAATCGGCTGCGAGCGAATTGCGGGCAAACTCGTGCCGCTGGCCCCGCCGGTGACCGTTTCACTCGTCCGCGCCGCATTGGATGCCGGTAACGGCTTTGAACTCGCGTTTTTCGAGGTCTTGCGCACGGAACTCGGCGACCTCCGCGCCGCCGGAGCCGAACAAATCCGCTTCACCGACCTGCGCGAAAGCGCACTTATTCTCCGTGGCGGCTCCAAGTGGAACAAGCAATGCGATGCCATACTCGAGGAAATCCAAGCATTCCTCCGCGTTTGGGATCACGAGCAAGCGCAGGCAAAATATCCGCTGCCGCGCTACAGCGGAAACGATTGAACCTCACTGCTCAATCGCATTTCCCCCCCGGCAAGCAACCATTCCCCGCCCCGGGGCTTGACCCGCGCGTTTTGCCGTGCAACCTCCGCGCCCGATGATTTCTGTCCAATCACTGCGCGTTGAGTTCGGCGCCCGCGTCCTCTTCAACGACCTTTCGTTCTCCGTCCAACCCCGCGAGCGCATCGCCTTCGCCGGTCACAACGGCGCGGGTAAATCCACGCTCATGAAATGCGCGGCAGGCATCATCAAACCCACCGCTGGCCAAATCAGCGCTCCCAGAGGCACCCGCGTCGGATACTTGCCCCAAGAAGGCATCCACGTGAAAGGCCGCACCCTGTGGCAGGAAACCGAATCCGCCTTCGGTGAAACCATGGCCCTCGCGGAAAAAATCGACCGCCTCTCGCACGAACTCACCAAGCTCGACCCGCGCTCATCACCCTATGGCGACCTGCTCGAAGAAATCGGCGAACTCGAACTCCTGCTCGACTCCACCGACCCGGCGCGCATGAAGCCGAAAATCGAATCCGTGCTCAAGGGCCTCGGTTTTCAGACCAAGGATTTCACCCGCGATTGTTCCGAGTTTTCCGGCGGTTGGCAGATGCGCATCGCGATGGCGAAACTTTTCCTCCAAGAACCCGAAGTCCTGTTGCTCGACGAACCGACAAACCACCTGGACATCGGCACCCAAATCTGGGTCGAGCAATACCTCGTCAACTACCCCGGCGCGATCCTCCTCATCTCCCACGACCGCGCCCTGCTCGACACCCTCTGCACCCGCACCATCGCCTTCTCACACGGCCGCGCCGAGGAGTATGCGGGAAATTTCTCCTACTTCGAACGCGAGTCGGTCCTTCGCAAGGAAATCCGCCTCAAACAATACACCGCCCAACAACGCGAAATCGCCGAAACCCAACGCTTCATCGACCGCTTCCGCGCCTCAGCGAACAAGGCGACGCTCGTCCAGTCCCGCATCAAGCTGCTCGCCAAAGTCGAGCGCATCCCAGCCCCCGAGCAAGACGACGCGGTGATGAATTTCAAATTCCCGTCGCCACCCAACTCCGGCCACATGGTCGCCAAACTCGAGGGCATTTCGAAATCCTACGGCCAGCTCAACATCTTCAACGGCTTCGATTTCGAAATCAACAAGGGCGAGAAATTCGCCATCGTCGGCCCCAACGGTGCCGGTAAATCCACCTTCTGCCGCCTCATCACCGGACAGGAAGCGCCGGACGACGGGATTCACAACTTCGGCCACAAAGTCGCCACTTCCTTTTTCTCGCAAAACCACGCCGACGAACTTGATCCAAACCTAACGGTTCTGGAAACCGTCGAAGCCGCCGCCTCACGCGAGTCTGCGCCACAGGCCCGGAACGTGTTAGGATGTTTCCTCTTCCGCGGCGATGACGTCTTCAAAAAAATCGGCGTGCTCTCCGGTGGCGAACGTTCGCGCGTCGCCCTCGTCTGCATGTTGCTGCGTCCCGCAAATTTCCTGATTCTCGACGAGCCGACGAACCACCTCGACATGCAATCGCAGGACGTGCTCCAGCGCGCCCTCATCGACTACCCCGGCAGCGTGATGATTGTTTCCCACAACCGGGATTTCCTCGATGCATTGGTGACCAAAACCCTCGAATTCCAGCCCGGTCGGCCACCGATCCAATACGCCGGAAACATCACCTACTATCTGGAAAAATCCGCCGAAGACGAAGCCGCGAAAAAAGGCGCGCCCAAGCTGGCGACCCTCGGCACCGCCGCCTCGACCAATTCGTCCCGACAATCGATCCCCGGCGTCAACCGCAAGGAACAACGCCGCATCGAAGCCGAACAACGCGAGATCCGTTCGAAAGTCCTCAAGCCGTTAGAGACAGAGTTTGCCGCGCTTGAAATCAAGATCGCCGAGCTGGAAGAAGCTCAAGCCACGCTCACCCAACAACTCTCCAGCGAAGAAGTGGGCAACAACCCGGGCAAACTTCGTGAAGTCACCAACGCCGTGGACAAGCTCGCCAAGGCGCTCGAAACCAGCTACTCACGCTGGGGCGCACTCTCCGAGGAAATAGAACGCCTCCGCAACAAACTCGGAATCGAGGCCTGATCCATTCGCGGCGACCACCTTAGTTTCACACGAAATTCATAAAATAATCCTCGGATAGACGGCCCGTTATGATAGTGAATGCAGGGTGCATCTGAGGTTTCTACTCATTTCCCCGCTTCTTCTCGTCGGCGCACTCACCGCTGCGCCCGAAAACGCGCCGCCTCCCCCCGATTTCTCGAATGCGTTTGTCCAGCTAGCCGCCCTCGGCATGCCCTCACTCGATCCCAACGCAAAATGGGCAACTTCTCAGGGTTACGAATCCTCCAATTACGAACTCCGCCAGCTGACAGAATCGATGAAGGGCAATGGCTGGTTGCTCCCGTCCACGGACGGAAAAATCCGCTTTCTCCCGATGAGCGGACTCGCCGTCATCGAAACGGACCCAAAATCGAAGACTGATTCCTCAGACGGTTCACCCAAACGCGCTTTCGGTGGCGGCTCCAGCACGTCCCGCCCACCCACTCCGATCAAAGACCCGATCAAGGATGCGACATCCCTCATTTCCGCGATCAAGAAGCTGATCGCAAAGAACTCGGAAAACGAGTATTCCCGAAACAACATCGGCACGGAATGGGGCGATCTCCTGTTATTCGCCGCCCAACTTCACCAAACCGGCCAACCGCAACTCGCCAACGATCTCGCGCTCGCCACCTTCGACCTCTTCCCGTCCCGCGAGGCCGCGGTCGATGCCGCCATCCATCAAATCGCCAGCGCCGACTATCAGAAAGCCGCCGAAGAGTTCTTCAAATCGGGCGATTGGACCGCCTACCATCAATCGCTCACAAAACTCGTCAATCGCTTCCCGCGCGGTTGGGCGGCGCGGGAAGCGATCGGAATCTTCCTCCCGCAATTGGAAAAACAAGCGTCCGGCACCAAAGCCCCAGCACCCACTCTTCCAGGCATCCCCCTCGCGCCCCAAGCCCTCGCAATAGTCCAGGAATTCACTGTAAAACAGCCCAATACCCCAGATCAACCGGACTCCGAAGAACCGGGCCACGCGTCCATGTCCCCCGAAATGATGTATCAAATGCAGATGATGGGATCAAGATACGGCGGGAGATACGGCGGAAACTCATCCATGCCATCCTCTCTCTGGCTCCTCGATGAGGCATCGCCCACGGAGGGAAAAAAATCCTGCACCATGCGCCTTGCCGCTTTGAAAATGGCCGCGCTCCCAACCTTGGCCGCCCTCGCCACGGACCCGTTTCTCACTCACTTTCCCAACAACCAATCCCATTCCGGTTATGATTCATCGGACGATAACAGAGAGGACCGCGCACTACGCGCCTATGCCTCACTCCACCGCCCCGCCACCCGCGGCGAAATCGCCCAATCCCTACTCGCCGCCACCCTCCCAGATCCCGATGACGAACTCAACAACGCGGACCCGGAAACCCTTCGTGATCTCGCTCTCTCATTCTGGAAGGAACACCAAAACGACACACGCGAGCAACTCGCCACAGTCTTCCTCCGCGAGGGATCGCGCAGCCAGTCCGCGCAGGCCGCCACCATGCTGGCTTCCTCGAAAGATCCCGCCGCCCATCTGGCTTTTGAATCCCATATCCTCGCCTCCGAAAACGCCCTCGGAGAATTCCAACAACTGCAAATCTACCTCCGGTCCCGCAAAGCCGCCGCCAAACCGTTCTTCGCCGCCTACGCCAAACTCGTCCGCAGCCAGAACACGAGCGAGCCCACCGAGGAAAACGGATACGATCAGGCCTCTTACATGATCAAACAAGCCGGCGGTATGGAGAAAGTCCTCAAACAACTCGAAGCCCTCGTCGGAGATCAATCCCCCCGCTCCCTCGCCGTACAAATCGCCAAAGGAAAGCCCGAGGACGCCGAGGCCGCCATCAGGACGCTCTCCACCCTCCTAACCGACGCCTCCAGCACCAAGCACCTCTTCACCCTGCTCGAAGGCGCGAACGCAGCCACAGATCCAGCTGTTAGGGCTCGTTTCCTAAGCGCCACTCAACGGATCAATTGGCGCTCGAAGGATGACAAGGATGACTCTCCTCCTTCCGATCGGAAAATCTCCGAACCCGAACTCAAAGTCTGGCAAAAACTGATCGCCGACACCCGCGAGATTTCCAGTGATTTAAACCCATTTGCCGATAACGAAATATCCACGGTTGCGGACCTCGCCGTCGCCTCTCTCGAATGCTCGGTTGGGCTGGACACATCGTGGGAAGCTATGTGGTCCGCCGCTGCGATTCTCTCCAAACCTAAGTCAGCCATCTTCCGTGAGCGTGCGGAAGCTCGCCTCTCCGGAAAACCCCTTCCGCCGCTACCCGATGCCTCAAAGATTACGGAACAACGCCTCGCCGAAATTGTCGCGGAGACCGCTAAAAAACCGTCTGCAGAAATCCACCCCTATCTGAAAACACTCACGCCCGATGAACGCGCGGCGTGGAGCGAATGGACCCAAGATCCCGGAGAAATCTCCATTCCAGCCAGTGTCAAAGATCTCCGATTTCTCGTCATCGGCCGCGAAAAAAATCCATCGATCGGAGATGCGAATGAGATCACTGCCGCAGAGATTGACCTGGGTTTCGCGCTTTCTGCCACCAGCCTCAAAGCCCAAGTTGAAATCTTAGCCAAGGATCTCACCAAATACTCCCGCACTGTTATTGAACTGAGCAATGCACAATTCGGCCCCGGCTTGGAAATGACCGCCTTCTCAGTCCCGCTACCTACCAAAAAACCTGAAGACGCGTCAAATCCCATAAACCGCAGACATTCCATGCGACAGGATCCCCAAAGGATTTTCTATAATACGTTAGAGTGTCTTGACCATACGGATGAGACCGACGGTGTGATTCTCGTCCAGCTTTCCGGGGAGAATGACACTGAATCCCATTGGAAGATCACAAAAGGCATCCCCACCAACAGCGATGCCAATAAACTGGAATCGCTGAACTCTGCGCTAGCAGACATCGCGGAGTCCAAAGACTCTGAACACTTGCAACTCAACATTCAAATCCTCTCAAAAGCCGATGCCAAAATCATCAAGGAAGCCAGTTCCGATGATAACGAAGACGATCCACTCCCCACCGATTGAACTACTAACTAAAAATCAGATCTTATGACTGAACAACCCGCCGCCCAATGGGAACGCTTGCAAGACACCGTTTCCAAAATCCGTTCCGAAACCGCCCGCGTCATCGTCGGCCAAGACGAAATCGTCGAGCAACTCCTCACCTCGCTCATCTGCAAGGGCCATTGCCTGCTCGTCGGCGTCCCAGGCCTCGCCAAGACGCTTCTCATCTCGACCCTCGGGCGCATCCTCGGCCTCAAATTCCAGCGCATCCAATTCACCCCGGACCTGATGCCCACCGACATCGTCGGCTCGGAAATCCTCCAAAACGCCGCCAATGGCGACCGCGCCTTCCAGTTCATCCCCGGCCCGATTTTCGCCAACCTCATCCTCGCCGATGAAATCAACCGCACCCCTCCCAAAACCCAAGCGGCTTTGTTAGAAGCGATGCAGGAAAAACAAGTCACCGTCAATGGCCAGACCCGCCGCCTCGAAGAACCCTTCATCGTCTTCGCCACCCAAAACCCCATCGAGCACGAAGGCACCTATCCGCTTCCCGAAGCACAACTCGACCGTTTTTTTCTTCCAAATCAACATCGGCTATCCGTCATTCGATGAGGAAGCTCAAATCATCCGCCGCACCACCGGCCGCGATGCCGTCCAACCCGAGGCATTGCTAGATAAAGCCAAGGTTCTCGAACTCCAAGACGCCTCCCTCGATGTCCCGCTCCCGGAGTCGGTCATCCAAGCGATCCTCAAAATCGTCCACTCCACCCGCCCGGATTCAGAGCACGCCACGGCCGATGTGAAAAACTACATCGCCTACGGTGCCGGCCCCCGTGCCTCCCAATGCCTCGCCCGCGCCGCCCGCGCCCTCGCCCTACTCCGCGGAAACTCTTCCGCCTCCCCCGATGAAGTCCGCGCCGTAGCCCTGCCCGTCCTCCGCCACCGAGTCATCGCCAACTACAACGCCACCGGCGAAGGCATCACCACCGACCAAATCATCACCAAACTAATAGCGACCCTATAATTCCCATAACTCCCGTAAGTCCCATTTTCAATGCACAAGTTCCTCGACCCATCCGATGTCCGCCGACTCAAGAACTATGAGTTCGGCGCCAAGGCCATGGTCGAGGGCTATCTATCAGGCCGACACCGCTCACGCCAACGCGGATCATCCATCGAGTTCCACGAATTCCGTCAATACGTCCCCGGCGATGACCTCGCACGAGTCGATTGGCGGGTTTTTGCCCGCAATGACAAACTCTTCCTCCGCACCTTCGAACAGGAAACCAACCTAGAATGCCATATCTTCGTCGATTGCTCGGCGTCGATGGGATTCCCGGAAAACGCGGCGCGCCTCTCGAAACTGGAATACGCCTCGTTCTTCGCCGCCGCCCTCGCCTGGTGGGTCATCTCGAAAAATGACCGCGTTTCACTCACACTCTTTGATCAAGGCATCCGCAAATTCCTACCCCCCGGTTCCACCCGCAAGCACCTCAACGATCTTCTCAACACCCTCGAAAACAACCCACCCGGCTCCGGCACCTCCATCACCGAAGCCCTCGTCCGCGCCCAACCACTCCTGAAACGCAAAGGAACACTTGTCGTTCTATCCGATTTATTCGAGGACCCCGCCGCCCTCTTCCGCGCCCTCAACCCCTACATCCACCGCGGCTTCCGCATCCACCTCTTCCATATCCTCGATCCCTCCGAACTCCAACTCGACGACCGCGGCCTCTCGCGCTTCATCGACATGGAGTCCAATGATCAACTCACCGTCCACCCCCATTCCCTGCGCGATGCATGGAACCGGGAAATCCTCAGCCACACCCGCACCCTTCGCGCCCTCGCCACCTCCCGCCACACCGACTACGCCCTCACCTCCACCACCGATTCCTACTTCCACCTCTTCGACCGACTCCGCGCCTAAAAAAATCTCCAATCTCCAATCTCCAATCTCCAATCTCTTCCGTGTCTCTCCTCTTCCAGTATCCAGCCCTGTTAGGCCTGCTCGCGCTTGGCGGGCTGCCCGTGCTGGTGCATCTCCTCTCCCGCGCCCGCCCGCCGGCCTATCGGTTTTCCAACATTGAATTCCTGCGCCGCGTCATGCACCGCACCGCCCGCCTGCGCCGTCCTCAGGATTGGTTGTTGCTCGCCCTCCGCACACTCGCTTTGTTAGCCATCGCCGCCGCCTTCGTCTCGCCTTTCCTGATTTCGAAATCCGCCTCTCTTCCCGGAGAAACATCCACCGTCATCCTGTTAGTGG
>CAYRLT010000463.1:0-7287 GCA_964425095.1 uncultured Luteolibacter sp. | reverse complement strand
CCGGCGGCTTGGCGGTTTCCATGGTGCGGATCTGCACACTGGAGGTGTGGGTGCGGAGAAGTTTTCCGGAATCGAAATAAAAAGTGTCCTTTTCGTTGCGGGCCGGGTGATCGGCGGGCGTGTTGAGGGCGTCGAAACAATGGAATTCGTCCTCGATTTCCGGGCCATCAGCGAGGGCGAAGCCCATCCGGCGGAGGATGCCGATGGCTTCGTCGCGGATCAGTGTGAGCGGATGGAGGGCTCCGGTGGCCACGGCGCGGGCTGGAAGCGTGACGTCGATGCCAGCCAGTGCCGCCTGATCGGCGACTTTCTGAAGGGCTACCTGTTTTTCCTCAAGTGCGTCGGAAATGGCGGTGCGGGCGGCGTTGAGGAGTTGGCCGACTTCGGCTTTGTCCTCTTTTGGCACGTCCTTCATGCCAGCGGCGATGAGGGTAAGGGTGCCTTTTTTGCCTAGCACAGAGATGCGGGCGTCTTCGAGCGAGCGCTCGTCGTCGGCGCTGGCGATCTGTGCAAGTGCTTCGAATTGAATGGCTGGGATTTGCTCCTTCATGGGAAAACGGGGGCATAAACCGAAATCAGCGGCGGGTCAAAGCCAAGCTGCGGTATCTGAAGGAACAATCGCTCGTGTGAAAATTTGGTTCGCCATCAAGCCGCAGCGGACTAGTATGTCATTTCATGGAAAATTCGGATCAAACGAACCTGCCATCGGTGGTTTCGACTGAAGACCATCAAAGCCTGCGAACGACTTCCCGCCAGTTTTGGATGATTTCCAAGGCCTTCTTCGCTTCGGAACGCAGGCACAAGGCACGGGGATTTCTCATCGCTCTACTGTTGCTCGCCCTGTCGGTTGGGGGGGTGCAGATTCTGATGAGTTATGCCGGACGGGATTTCATGACGGCCATCATCCAGAAAAACCCCGCCGATTACTGGATGGGGCTTGTTTGGTATATCGCGACCTTCGCCCTCGCCGTTCCGATCGGAGTTTTCTACCGCTGGGTGGAGGAACGTCTGGCCCTGCTTTGGCGGGAGTGGATGGCCCAGCACTTGGTAAAACGTTACTTCAACAACCGCGCCTATTTCCGCTTGCGTGGATCCGACAGTGTGGACAACCCGGACCAACGGATCAGCGAGGATGTTAGAAATTTCACGACCAGCTCCCTCTCATTCCTACTGATCCTTCTCAACTCGCTGGTGACACTGATCGCGTTCATCGGCGTGCTGTGGCTGATATCCGGCACGCTGGTGGTCATTCTGGTGACCTATGCCATCGCGGGAACGGCCATCAGCATCGCGATCGGCCGCAAGCTCGTCCGCTTGCATTTTCATCAATATGAAAAGGAGGCTAACTTCCGCTACGGCCTCGTTAGAGTGCGGGACAACGCGGAGTCGATTGCGTTTTACCGCGGCGCAAAACGCGAGCACCTCGACTTGTTCAACCGTCTTGCGACCGCAGTGACCAACATGGGCCTGATCATCATTCGGAACCGGCGGCTCGGTTTTTTCACCAACAGTTATAACTACCTCGCGCTGGTTTTGCCAATCATCGTGGTCGCGCCGATGTTCATGCGCGGGCAGGTCGAGTTCGGCGTCGTCACCCAGGCGGCAGGTGCCTTCGCGCAGGTATTGGCGGCGTTTTCGCTGATCATCACGCAGTTCGGCGGATTGAGCACCTACCTAGCGAGCGTCCAGCGTCTCGGCAGCCTGTGGGACCAACTCGACGAGCATGACTCGGAAGAAGAACGAATCGCATTCGAGGCGGCAAACGTTCCGAACGAAAATAGTCTGATCGTAAAACTCGACAAGCTCAACATCTGCACTCCGGGCAATGGTCGGATGCTGGTGAAGGAGCTATCCTTTGAGTTGCACGCCAATCAAAGCCTCATGATCATGGGCCCGAGTGGCACGGGAAAAAGCTCGGTTCTGCGCACCATCGCCGGCTTGTGGCCCGGCGGCGGCGGCTCGCTCGAACGCCCCGCGTTCGTCCATCTGATGTTTCTGCCCCAGCGCCCGTATATGGTGGAAGGCAGCTTGCGCGATCAATTGCTCTATCCTTATCCCGACCGCGGCGTGCCCGACGAGGAGATTGGCAAGGTCGTTGCTAAAGTGAATCTATCCGATGTATTTGCCCGCGTGGATGATGATCTGGACCGCGTGCTGGATTGGAGCAACGTGCTTTCTCTTGGCGAGCAGCAGCGGATCGCTTTTGCGCGGTTGTTTCTGCGGCAACCGCAATTTGCTTTCCTTGACGAGGCCACCAGCGCGCTGGATGAGAAGAATCAAGAGGAGCTCTATCACCTCATCAAGGAGTCCAGCATCGGGTTCATCAGTGTGGGGCATCGCACGACCTTGATCCCATTCCACGACCGGTTGCTGCACCTGGATCGTTCCGGATCTTGGGAGATTCATTCTAACGATGTTCCGGTGGCGATCGAGGATGATCACGAGCTCTCGCCCGCTCCGGATCAGCCGGCTTCCTAAAATCCACTGACTGCGATGGCACCGGAAACGCCGGAAAAGGTCTGCATCAGAGCGTTGGCGCAATCTCCGCCGCCGCATCGAGGAATGAAGGGAACTCGGGTTGCCAGCCAGTGCCCCGGAGTTTGTCGTTAGATGCCTGCTTGTGAGTCCAACCGCGCTTGCGGTTCAAATCGCGCGGGCCGGATGGCGGCAGCGGGCGGGAGAAAATCCGGCACATGGCCGCGTAGCATTCCCGCTGGGTGAGCGGCGTGGAATCGCTGACGTTGAAAACCTCGCCACGGATGTCGGAAGCGGCCAAGTGAAGGATCGCGCGGGCGGCATCATCGCGGTGGATTTGATTGAGAAAACGCTGGCCTTCCTCTTCGATCACCGCTTCACCGGAGAGGAATTTTTTCAGAATGACGCTGCGTTCCGGGCCGTAGATGCCGGCAAGCCGGGCGACGATCCCATTTGCGGCCAGTGTGATGTTTTCCGCAGCTAACAATAGCTGTCCAGTTTCGCGTTCCGGAATGGCGGGACTTTCCTCGGTGACGATGGATCCGTCGGTTTGCGAATAAACCGAGGTGCTGGAGGTGAATAACAACGGTATGCCAGGAAATTTTTTTGTCAGATTCAGGCAGCCATCCACATAGACATGCTGATAGGCTTCCGCACCACCACGCCCGGAAGCCGCGCAGTGGACGATGAAATCCGCAGCGGGCAGTTTTGCAACGTCATCCGGATTTCCGATATCGCAGGCGAGCGTGTCATTTCCGCCGGAAAGCGAGGTGGCGGTGACGTCCCAGCCGTTTTCGCGGAAGAAGCGGGTAATGGCTTGTCCGAGGTAGCCTTGGCCGATGAGGAGAAGTTTCATGATAGAGGTGATCAAACGCAGAGCAATCGAGTCGGAAGCATGAAGCAACACAATAGGAATTCCCCCGCGCCGACAATCCCGAAACGTAGTCCAGGACTTCAGTCCGCCCGCGAAGCGAGATGAAAGGAACCGCCTCTGTCCCGCGCCCATCTTCAGCACCGCCGTTCCGCTTGCGCACGTGACACGTCAGAACGGACTGAAGTCCCATACTACATTTTAGAACGGCATTTCCCGCAAAACTTACGCTGGGTATTCCGGCGGCGGCATATAGGGTTCCACCCAATCATGCTAAATTTCAATCCCTACAACCTGCTGGCCGGCTTCATTTTCGGGACGATTGGCTGGGGGGCTTTTTCCTATGGAAAACGGCTGGACCTCTGGCAACCCCGCGCGATCGGCGTGGCTTTGATGGTTTACCCGTATCTTATCAGCGATGGTTGGTTGCTCTGGATTGCCGGAGTGGGCCTGCTTGTGCTCCTGTGGTTTTACCATGATGATTGAAATCCCCCGGTTTTCCCTTGGCAGAACGGGCGATTTCCCGCCTATTCTCCCGCGACCATGCCAACTGAAGCGATCCTTTCCACCGCCCGACAATTCCTCGGAGTGGACCCGACGGTTCCCATCACTCTGGAACCCATCAAACGCGGTGCCTCAGGCCGCACGATCGTGCGCGTGAAATCTCCGGTGCATGAAACGTTCATCGGCATCCATTGGACGGAAGAACGCGAGGACAACGCCCAGTTCATTCCGGTCGGGAGATTCCTTCGGCAAGCCAAGCTGCGGGTTCCTGAAATCATCCATGACCGCGCCCGTTACCGCGTCGCGCTGGTGGAGGATCTCGGCGATACCGATTTGCATTCGCTGAAAGACCGTCCTTTCGCGGAACGCTTGCCGCTCTATCGCTCGGCATTCGAGCAGGTGGACCGCTTGTTTTACGCCAAGCCGCCGAAGGATTTCCATCTGATGCCGCCATTCGATGCGAAGCTCTATCGGTGGGAGCAGCAATATTTCTTCGAGCATCTGGTGGAGGATTTCCTCGGGCAGGATGCTTCAGGTCTGCGCCAAAACCCGGCTTTCACCGACCTCTCGGAGCGCCTTGGCACCGTCGCCCGTCATCTGGTACACCGCGATTTCCAATCTCAAAACCTGCTCGTCAAAGACGCCAAAGTCTGGCTCATCGACTTCCAAGGACTCCGCCGCGGCCGCCAGGAATACGACCTCGCCTCATTGATTTTCGATCCTTACATGGACCACTCCGAAGAGGAGCGCGAGGCCTTGCTGGATCTTTGGGAAGACATCGCCGATGAGCGTCCGGAGCCCACCTTATTCCGTGAATGCGCCACCCAACGCCTGATGCAGGCACTCGGCGCATATGGCAATATCCTGAAAAACCGTGGCGATGAATGGTATCGCCCGCACATCGCCACCGCCGCGCGCTTCCTCGGTGAAGTCACCGCCGGCACCGCCCTTGAAACCCCGCTCGCGCCGGTTCTGGGCGCGATCCGCTGATTTCCTCACCGTGACCGACACGCTCCAACGTCGGTGTATCGTGCTGATCGCCGCAGTGGTCACGGCGATCTTTTGTTGGAAAATCATTCCCGCCACCATCCTAGACCGGGCGGTCTTCACAGGCATTGCTCATATTTTCGACAATCCTCCGTTTCTCATCTCGGGAAATGGCAGCCACGCCAATGCTTGGAAACTCCAGGCGATTGCGGAGAAAAGCGGCTCCCAACAGTCGCCTGTGATTGTCTCGCTGGGCGATGATCTCGAAGGTTTTTTCCAAAGCTCCCCGGCCTCTCCCATCGATCTGGCGGTGATTTTGAGGAATTTTCAGCGACTTGGCGTCAAAAAAGCCGCCACCGCCGCCGTGCTCGCATGGGATGGGCCGGACCCGATCGGCCTGGCAGCCCTGGACAAGGCAATCGGCGGATTCGAGTCCCTAGTGATGGCCGCCCCACTTTCACGCGGGGCCGTTCCGGAACCCGTCCCGCCTGCATTCCGCCGCGCATCCATTGCGATCGATGCCATCCACGGCGACACCGCATTGCTGCCCGTGGTCAATCGCATTCCTCTTCCCGGCATCATTCTTGGTGGTGGAAGCACCCTTGCTGGATTCCAAGCGCTCGAATCCGAACCTGACGCCGAGTTTGTTCAACTCATCGCCCGCTGGAATGACCGGGCCGTCTTTGCCTTCCCTCTGCTTGCCGCCCTTCAACAACTGAATCTAACGGTCGATGGAATCGAAATCCAGATGGGCAAGTCCATCAAACTCGGCCCCATCGGCCCCATCATTCTCATCGATTCATACGGCCGAATGGCCCTGCCGCTCAAAACAGCTTCCCCGCTTCCCATCATCCCTGCCGAGACACTGATTGATAGAAGCGAAACCCTTTTTTCATCCCAAGCGATAGAGCCCGTCATTCTTCGTGATGATCGCAGTCTGGCAGAATCTGGCACCCGCAATTTTTCAGAACAACTCCCTGCCGTGACCTTCACCATCACATCGGGTGCGGCCCTAAGCCCCGCGCGCGACTACCCCAGAATTCCAATATATCTGGAACTTGTGTTGCTTTTTATCCTCATCCTCTTGCTCGCCGCCATTTGCACGCTGCCGGCATCGCCGCGGAATATGGCTTTCCTCATCATCGCCACAGACTGCATCTTCATCCAGGCCGTCGCCGCCGGATACGCTCATCTCTGGCTACCTGGAATACCGGCGCTCGCCGCTACACTCAGCGCGTTTCTTTTTTCTTATGGAAAAAACATCGTGGCCAAGTTTCGCGCCTTGTTTCTTGCACCTCAGCCTCTCAATTTCCAGCCATGAACCCCATCGACAAAGCGGACGTCCTCATCGAAGCCCTGCCTTACCTTCAGGCATTCCGCGGCAAAACCTTCCTCATCAAGATGGGTGGTTCCGCCATGGAAAACCCGGACCTTGTCGCCAAAATCATGCGCGACATCGTGTTTCTTGAGGTCGCCGGCATCAATCCGATCGTCGTCCATGGCGGCGGCAAGGCGATCTCTGCCGCCATGGAAAAGGCCGGCCTGAAAGCGGAATTCATCGGCGGCTTCCGTGTCACCACCGATGAAGTCATCGACATCGTCGCGCGCGTGCTCTCCGAGGAAATCAATCCCGGCCTCGTCCGCATGATCCGCGATTTCGGCGGCAAAGCCGTCGGGATCCCCGGCAACGACGTGTTTCTCGGCGAAAAAACCAAGGGCATCGATGCGAATGGAAATCGGGTGGATATCGGCCGCGTGGGCGAAGTCGTCGGCTGCCAACTCAACCACATGGATGCCGCCCACGCGGCCGGCATCGTCCCGGTGATTTCCCCTCTCGCGGCGGAACTGGCCACCGGCAAGCCACTCAACATCAACGCCGACCTCGCTGCCGCGGCTCTCGCCAAGGAGCTCCGCGTCGCCAAACTCGTCTATCTATCCGATGTCCCCGGTCTTCTCTCCGACCCGAAAGACCCCTCCACTCTGATCAAATCCGTCAGCCGCAAGGAAGCCGCCGCGCTGATTGCCGATGGCACGATCTCCGGCGGAATGATTCCGAAAATCCGCAGTGCCGTGGATGCCCTGAACGCGGGTGTCCGCAAGGTTCACTTCGTCGATGGTCGCCTGCCGCACGCCCTGTTGCTGGAGATTTTCACCGACGGAGGGATCGGCACGGAAGTCGTGCGCTGAAAAAATCGGCTTGCGGATGAGATGGCGCGCTCAAATTCCTCCTCCTGACGCCAAACCACCCAACGAGGAATTCTCGCTGCAAAGAGATTGCTGGAGTTTTTCCCGGTAAATTGATAGCTGTCCGGATCGGTGTGGAAAACTAAGCTGAATAATCTCCACTGCGGCACTTCCCATTGCTGCCAAACCCGCTCATGGTAAAGCCATGTTGCCACGGGGGCGTTGGGGTCAAAATCCGGCTGCGCGGCCGATATATCGCGCGCCAC
>CAYRLT010000462.1:0-6942 GCA_964425095.1 uncultured Luteolibacter sp. | reverse complement strand
AGCACCCGTGGGCTGAACACGATTGGATTGCAGCGTCGCGGATTTGCCGAAGATGACATTCGCGCGCTTAAAAGTGCCTACAAGAAGTTGTTTCTCAAGAAAGACGGAAATCTTGCCAACTCACTGAGCTCGCTGAAGGCCACGCATGCCGCGGATACGCCGCAAGTGGCATATTTGATCCATTTCATTGAGAATTCCGAGCGTGGCGTGACGCGTTGAAAAAGAAAGTCGAAGGTCTGAAGGTCTGAAGGTCTAAAGGTCTGAAGGTCTGAAGGTCTGAAGGTCGATGAATCGCGATTTCAGACCTTCGACTTTTAGACTTTTAGACCGCGCAGCGTCTTCCTCTTTCCCAATGACTTTCCCTTTGCATCTCACGCTCAGGCGACAAGTGTGCGGACCGGGCCGGATCCGCCCTACGGGGACAAAGTGGGCGGACCGGGCCGGATCCGCCCTACCTACTCAGTCCCGGTAGTCTTGCTTGATCTTGTGCTGGATGCCGGCGATCTCGATCTTCGCTTCGCGCAGTTGCCAGGTGCTATTGGCGTAGACCGTGACCTGTACGGTTCCCGGGCCAGAGCCCTTGAGCACGGGGGTCCCTACGGTTGGATTCGCTGGATCGACCGGATTGGCAGGATCGACCGGAACGACGACTCCGCCAGAGGTGATGGTGGCTTGCGCCCAAGTGATGGTGGTCGGCAGGACGATCTCCCATGCGCCGGTGGTCCTGACCTGCACCTCATAGACTCCGCCGGAACCGCGGAGCTCCTTGCTGGTGGGCGAGATCTGGGTGATTTCGGGGATGGTTCCATCGCCGGGCGTCACGGTGAACAAGCCATTGCTGAAGGAACTGGTGTAGAACCCGCTGACCGCCGCCGTTTTCTGGATGGCGACGGCGTAGCCGGTGGCCACCGCTTTGGTCAGCGAACGCGTGGCATCCGTGAGGGTATATTTCAAGCTCAGCAAGCCGGTCTTTGGAGTGCTTGTGACACCCGCGCTATCCGTCGGGCTGCTGGGGATGGTGATCTTGTTATTGACCGCCCAGGTGCCTATCTTGGTGATTCCGCCGAAGTCGCCACCCGTCAGGTTATATTGGGTATTGAATGAGATGGCGGGAATCCCAGTGATGGGCAAGTAGTTTTTAGGTGGCACGTTATAACGGGATCCCCAAACGGTACGAGATTGGTCGAAGCCTGCCGGGAACTGACTGCCCGATCCGCCACTTGCGGAGTAGAATCGGACAAATCCTTCGTAATCACGATCCGATCGAGTCGATGCCAAATTGATCGGGCCGATGATGGCGGTGTTGTTGATTGATTTGGAAATACCGTAGACTGGGAGCAGATCACCTGTGGCGATGGGGCCGGTATAGGAAAGACGACCGCCATCCGGAAGATACATTTGCAAGATCACCCCGCCGGTCTTGCTGATCGTCCCTGTGACAGCACCATCTCCGCGCGGACCTTCGGTCCCCGCAATGGTGAGTGGCAGAGCCATGGTCAGCGCACCCGGCGACGGATACAAAGAGGTCTTGGAATACTGCGCAGGCCGTAGCTCCATGCCGATATAGCTGCCATCAGAGGTTTGTATCCGGCCGAGAATGATCCAGCTATCGGGGCCAGTAGATTCCCGGAACATCTGCATCTCGATGCTCACGACGTTATACAAACCGCCCGGAGCTGGGCCACTGTAGTAGCCATCCGAATCGAAGGTTCCCTTGATGCTGCCTTTGATCGTCGAGGTGAGACCGTTGATGGTGGAGGAGAAACCGCCCTTGCTCGTGACACTGATCTTCTGTTTAAAGACATGACCTTGCTCGGGATCGAACACCAAGCCTTCGTAACTTGTGGCAATCCGCTTATCCGTGAAAGGCACCTCGTCACCCGTGTTATTGTCACCCGCAACGAACGATGGCACGCCAGTGAAGGGGTCGCTAATACTTGGATCGGTGCCATTATCAATCTCCGTGCCATCATCGATGCCGTCTTCATCCGTATCGGCGGTCATTGGATCCGTGGAGGAATATTGAATCAGGTAGCCATGCCGCTCGGTGACCGGGCGGTCTTCAAAGGCGATGTCGGGGCGCAGCACCAAGCCATCGGCATTGCCGGCATTGTTTGGACGACCAGGCGTCCATGGAATAGAGGCGGATGAAGCGGTGTAGAAATCCGTCCAATCGTAGAGGCCGAACATGTCCCATTCGACTTCATCCAGCGGGATACCGCCATCCTTATCCCATACCCATTCTCCTTCGCTCACCTGATCCGTGGCACCGAGCCAGAGAAGATTTAAGAAGCCCTGCTTGCTGAAGCGGTATTTGAGCGCGGTGTAGTCATCGCGATTGCTGACGCTGGCAAGAGAGCCGCCCCGTGCTGCCGCGTCGGCCCTTGCCTCTTCCAAGGTGAAGGAGCCATTGACGACGTAGTAGGGATAGATTTCATCACCATCGAGCAATCCATCCTCATCCTCATCTCCGGACATCGGATCGGTTCCGGTCAGGGCTTCGATTTGATCCGGCAGGTGATCGCTATCCGAATCGAGCTCATTCAAGGTGGTCAGCGAGTAAGAACGCACCCGGGTGTTGAGAGTGCCGGTCTTTTCCAAGGTCTTGAAGGCCCAGTATTTCTCTGCCGGGCTGAAGATTGGGGTGGAGAGGACAAATTTGCCGCGCACCGAAGCCGAGAGATCCGTGGCGAGCAAGGTATCCAGGGGCATGCGGTAGTGGACGATCTGGGCATTTGAAATGACCCCTCCGTAGGAAAGCGGCGCTTTGGCGTTGTTCCAAACCACAGCTTGATCCTGGCTGACGAACATGCCCTCGGCTTGGCTGCTGGTTGGCAGGAGTGTCGCATTGACTTCGGCCAGACCAACATTGCGGATCCAGATGATGTTGTCGATGTTGTCCGAGGTGATGATCGCCGAGCCATCGAGCGGATTGATCTTTTTCACGCTCGCCCACTCATCCAAGAGGGTTCCCACGGGCAAGGCCGCACGATAGACCAACTGGAAGCCGAGGTTGTTCAAGCGATACACTAGGATCTGATTCCTGGAGGTATTCAAGGCGTAGGCCCAACGAGTGTCTCCGGCAACCGTCTGGGTGGAGATCTGAAGGAATCTGAAGTAGTCAGAATCCCCGGGGGTAATGTCATTGTCGAGGCCTTGACTGTCTGTGGTGGAAAATCCGGTGAAGGGATTTCTGCGGGCGTCAATCACGCGGTATGGACTGTCATTTGCATTGGCAAGCTTGGTGACAATTACAGAACTTGGGGCTATGTATTCTTCAATACTTCCCACTCCATTGAGGAGGGTTATTTCGAATCGATTTGAGTCTAAAACTCCAGTGACTAGATGAACACCGTTGATGACAGCAACAGACGAACCATCAAAGACATAAGAGATTGAAATCTGATCGCCGACAACCAAACCATGGTTCAAAATCGTCAGCTCAACGATCGTGTTGGTGCGCTGAGCCCTAACCGTAACTCCAAGAGGAGTGTCGGCTCCCTGCCCGATCGACTCATAGACCACGCGGGTGGCGGAGGTGTAAAGGGTGTTGGTTGCGACAGCATTCAAGTTCTCCAAGATTCCAGTAGTGGTAGAACTGCGTGCGCCATCGACCCAGAAAACATCCTGGCCTTGGGCGTAAAAGACGCTAGTTCCGTCTGATCCGTGGCCATAGGCGCGTGAGCCAGAACTGCCACCGATCGTGGAAACCACTTGCACGTCTCCCGAAAGCGTCAGGCGGTAGATCCCTCCGTCGGTCACTAGATGATAGGCTTGGGTGGTGGAGGTGATGGGGGCGGTTGCGAGCACGTTGGAACCGAGCATGCGCTGGGTGGTTGCATCCGAGACAACGACCGGAGCTGAGATGGTGCCGGTGGCGGGATCCAGATTGTAGATGTAGATTACCAGTGAACCATTGCCATCGCCGGGGATTGTATCGGCATTGTTGTTGAAGGCATTGTGCCAGACCATCGCTTTGTTATTGGAGACGATGAGCGGAATGGCTTTTTGCGAATTCGGAATGGCTTGGATTTTGCCGTTACTCGTTTGCCAGAGGAGCATTCCGCTGGCATCGGCGTAGATAGCGGAGCCGTCATCGGACCAACGGGTTTGATCCGAGCGTTGGCCGAAGGGTGACCAGACATACTCGAAAGGAATGTCTTGGGAACCGCTCTCGTAAGCTTGGTTGTTGACCCATGAGTCTTCATCGCGCGGCGGCACCACTTCCGGGACATCGGTATCATCATTTGGATCGGTTCCGGCAGTGCGTTCATCCCCGAAGCGGTTGAATTCCAAGTGATTGCCGAATGGCGTATAGCTGTTAGGGATCTTTAATTCGCTTTCGCGCAGGAATGAAGCGTAACCGTAGGATTGCTCTTGGGAGAAGGCGGCAGAAACAAGGGCCAAGAGGATGGACCAGATGAAGAAGAGGTGATGTTTCATGGGAATGGAAAGGGAAAAGAAATTGGAGATTGGAAATTGGAGATTGGAGGTTCTAGGAAAGAGGACTCAGCGTTGGGCCGGAGCTGGAGGGGTTTCGGAGACCAGAATAACGGGGGCGTTGATTTCCATCGGAGAAAGGATCACTTCATACTCATCCCAATTGGCCAGTTGGTCGGTTTTGCGGACTGAGATTTGTTCGGCGAGCACCCAGGTGACGCCATCGCTGGAGATGAAGAAATCCGGGATGAGCGGGCGATTGTGGGCAAGCAGGAAGCGGTGGCGGAGCCATCCGTCAGGTGAGACCATCACGGCGGCATCCGGTGCAGCGGCAGGCGGGGCGGCCAAGAGGCCCAGCGCAGCCTGTTTTTGCGGAACGACGGCATTCACCGGACCGGCAAGTGTGGGATTGGTGGAGCCTGGAAGGGCGATCGTGTTCAAAATATTGACGGTCACCGGGATCCGGAAGGGCAGGATTCCCGTGCCGGTGGCTTTCACTGTGAATAAGGCGTATTTTGAGCCGGCCAAGGTTGCGGGCGTCGTTTGCAAGGTTGCGGTGAAGGTGGTGGATTCGCCGGATTCGAGGGTGGTGGAAAGAGGCCCGGAGAGTGTCCACAGGGACATGTTGACCCCGCTTTTCACCACATTGAGCAGCGTCATTGGCCTAGAGCCGTTGTTGCGGATTACAAAAGACATCTCGACGGTCTCCGCCCTCCAGCGAGTGCCGTAATCCACTGAAGGAGATTGGTTGCTCAGCAGTGGCACGCTGCCGATGGATACGGAGAGATTGGGAGCGAATTCCGCCTTCACGGTCAGGTGAGTGGTGAGGCTCCGGTCATCCCGTGCGGCCAGAACACGACCATCACTCCAACGGATGAATGCATATCCAGTCTTGGGCACGGCGGTCACCAACTTGGCGTTGCCACCCATCACTACGGACTGGCGGGCGGTTCCACGCAAGGATCCACCGATGGACGCGGTGTAGTTGACATTGATTAATCTAGAAGCTGTGAAACTGCTGTTCAAAACATAAGCGCCGGTGCCGTTTGGCGAGAAATGCCGCACTTTCACATAGTAAGTTCCGGCATTGGCTTTGAAGGTGATGCCGAAATTATCACTGCCCAGATCGTCGTTGTGGGCGACTTCTATTCCATTGGAATCCAGCAGATGAGCATAAGTATCCGTAGTCCCGGTGGACCAAACCTTGAAATCGCCGCTGGTAGGAAGGACCACGCGGAAAACGTCGTTGTCACCCACCGACTCGATCGTGCCACCCGTGCTTGAGGGTGGCGCAATGAGCGTGGCCAAGTCAGGGTCAGGGGCGTCGACATGGTCGTCTATTTCCGCGCCGACCTGGACGACGGTGTGAGTCACCGTCAGCGCTCCGGCCGTCAATGTGATATGTCCGGTCCGGTTGGTGAGATCTGGATTGGCGGTGACCGAATAGTTGAATGCCTGGCCAAGCGTCTGGCTGGCGGGTTCTGCGGAAGTCAGCCATGCCGCGTCGCTGGACCAGATCCACGCTGTATTGCAACTTACGAAAAAGCCGTATTCCGCAGCTTTGGCCGGCACATCCCGAGACGACGAACTAATCAAGAGCGCGGCCTTGGAGCCTAGCCTGAGGACCAACTTGTAGGAGCCGGTACCACGCTCGAGGGCATGACGAACCCTAACATGGTAGGTGCCGGGAGCAACCTGGCGGGTGATTCTGAAATTCGGTTGCAACGTGTTATCATCGAAGGCCAATGAATCCAAGAGGGCACCTTGGTTATCCAGCAGTTCGCCATAAGTATTGGCCCACCCGGATGACTCGACGGTCAATTCCCCGAACTCAGTGACTTGGATTTGGAACACATCCAGATCCCCTGCCTCCTCAAAGACGCCATCCGTGATCGAATTCTGAGTGACCGGGGTGGAGCCTACGGTGAAATTGCTGTGATCATCGGCCCCTTTCGGTGCCTGCGTGATGGTATGAGCCACTGAATATCCAGGAACGCTCAGAATGATTTGGGCTGTCCTGGTTTGGTCCGAGGTGTTGATGGGCACCGAGAAATTGAATAGCTGATTTCCCATTTGGCTGGGAGTCTCCGTGCTCACCACCCATGATTCGCTGCAAGTCCATGTCCATGGGTAGTCGGAAGTGACTTCGAAGGAGCTGGCGCTAGCTTTGGGGCTGAACGTGCTGGACGGCGGGTTGATGGAGATCAGGCCACTCTGGGGAACGGAGCCCGAGATTTGGTATTGGCCGAGACTACCATAGTCTGGAAAGCCGGTGGCGAGAGTTCCTTTCGCGACACCTTCCACCTTGAGGAAGTAGGTTCCACTGGTGAGGTTGGTAGAGATTGCGGCATCGATTGCTTCTGGAGGATTCGAGGCTTGGATGAGGACTCCGGCGGAGTCATAAAGCTCTGCGGAGACAGCGAGGTTGGTGCCGCGCTGCGGGGTTTCGGAGGAATTGACGTCCGTCACATTCACATTGAATGTCACCGCGCCGCCACTGGT
>CAYRLT010000461.1:0-1545 GCA_964425095.1 uncultured Luteolibacter sp. | reverse complement strand
CTGCGCCTCATCCGCTGCGTCCGCTTCGGCGCATCCCTCGGTTTCCAGATCGAAGAGGAAACATGGAAAGCTGTTTGCCGCATGGCGCCACAAATCACCGTCGTCAGCGCCGAACGCCTCCGCGACGAACTGGTGAAGATTTTCACCCATCCCTCGCGCGTTAGGGGCTTTGATTTGCTCGACGCAAGCGGCCTGCTGGAAATCTTGCTGCCCGAGGTGACACACATGAAAGGCTGCGAGCAACCTCCCGACTTCCACCCCGAGGGGGATGTATTCGTCCACACCCGCCTCATGCTGTCACTCCTGCCGCCCGAGGTGTCCATTCCACTGGTTTTCTCAGTCCTTCTCCACGACACAGGAAAACCCGGCACATTCCGCCGCGATGAGAACGGGCGAATTCGATTCAATGGACATGAGAGCGTGAGCGCGGAGATCACCACGACCATCTTCGAGCGGCTCCGGTTTTCAAATGCCGAGACCGAGGCGACAGTCGTCGGTGTAAAAAACCATATGTCGTTCAAGGATGTGAAAAACATGCGCGTGGCGACCCTCAAACGCTTTCTGGCGCGTCCTACCATCGAGGACGAAATGGAGCTTCACCGCGTGGACTGCCTGGGGTCTCACGGTCTGCTCGACAACCATGATTTCCTGCGCGACAAGCAGGTGGAATTTTCCAACGCACCGCTTATTCCCCCACCGCTCATCACCGGACGGGACCTTATTTCCAGCGGATACAAGCCCGGCCCACGCTTCAAAAAAATCCTCGATGCCGTAGAGGCCATGCAACTCGAAGGTGCTGTGACTACACCCGAGGAGGCTCTGGCGTGGGTGAATGCCCAGAGCGAATTCCAAGCTTCATAAACCGGACGACAAACCATCCGGTCAGGAAAGCCAGAGTGATGGAGACCGCAACATCCGAGGGATGGTGTGCTCCGATGGCAATGCTCGACCAAGCCACACCGACCGCACCGATGAGCGCCAGCAAACCCCAGGCGGGAGATGCAAAAACAACCACTGCGGCGAATCCAAACGCCGTCGCCGTGTGACCGGAAGGGAAGGAGTTGTAGGCCGGCACGCCGACAAGAATCCTCCCATTGTGGTATGGGCCATAGAAGCCATGCTCGATCTTGGGAATCTCACGAGGACGCGGGCGGCCTGTGGTGAGCCGCGAGGCATTTGCAATGATGCCAGCGAGGGTCGAAGCAATCATGGCCGCCAAAATAATGCGGCTCCAACGCCGGTTCCCACGCGCTCTAGCGATGAGAAAGCAGATGGCCGCCGCGACCATGATAGGTGGCCAGTCGCCCCAGACTCGAATCTTGCCGTAGATTTTTGCCTCTGTGGTTTTTTGCCACTTGGCTCCCTGCGACTCGACCAGGTATTGCCGAATCGGGAAATCCCACTTGAAGGCCAGGACGGAAAAAAAACCTCCCACCAAAAAGATGATCAAGGGAGTTCGATAGACCCGGAGAAAATTCATCGCATTTCAGCGGCCACCTCCGCTGCGAAGTAGGTAAGAATCATATCCGCGCCGGCCCGCTTGAT
>CAYRLT010000460.1:0-4215 GCA_964425095.1 uncultured Luteolibacter sp. | reverse complement strand
CAGGTGGCTCGATGTTAAACGTGGCCCCATCGCCGACGCGATATGGCCCATAAGCAATAGGAATTACCGTTAGGCAAACTCGCTGCTCATCATCCTCCAGGATTTTCCCCGCATGCACGATGGCTGCGCAGTTGGGGCTTTTTTTAACGCCAAGGATATCGCCCGTCCGGAACTGGCTGGCAGCGGCAGTTTCGAGAGTGGGGAATACATACTCGATGATGACCGGATAAGGTGCTGCTTGGGTGAAATTGTCGGGTTTCACCAGCGCCTGGGCACGGATGGCGAAGCCGGAGGGGAGGAAATCCGACGGGCCGAGCTCGCGGACTTTCGTCACCAGATAGTCACCCTCGACGTAGTTCAGGCCGAGCGGTCGTTCGAAATTGGTCAGGTAATTCCGGAGGAGTTGTGAGTTGAGTTGGCTGAACTCCTCCTCGGTCAGGCCGAAAAATTTGCGATAGAGACCTTTGGGGTCGAGTAGATTGCCGTTGGGTGCGTCGAGCGCCGTGTGCCGCTTCAATTCAGGCAGGCGGCCCAGTTTCCGGAGGATTTCGTAATTGCGGGGAATCTCCGGGTTGCCGAAGACATGCAGGCAGGCGGTCCAGCTGGCGACCGCAAAACAAAGAGCGAGCAGATTGGCGAGCAACCACCAGAAATAGGCGGGGCGCGAGGGCGGGGCGGGTTCTACGTTGCGTGGCACGACGGTTTTGCGGGTTTAGTGGGTTCCGCAGGCCTCGCCGTCAGCCACGGCGTGGGTGCCGGGGGCCTCATCCGCCGCTTCAAACGAAGTGCCGCAGCCGCAGGAACGCGCGGCATTTGGATTGAGCACCTTGAATCCCGCATCCGTTAGGTCGTCCGAATAATCGATCGCGCATCCACGCAGGCGATCCAGACTGTCTCCCGCCACGATCAGGCGGGCGGCACCGGACTCCACCACCACATCGCCAGGTTCGGGCTCGGCCACTTTCATTTCATACTGCCAGCCGGCGCAGCCGCCTTTACGGACGGCGAGGCGCAGCCCCGCAAAGGAGGAGGAATCCGCCCGGTCGGCGAGCAATTTGCCGAGTTCTTCGGCGGCTTTGGGAGTGAGGGTCATCATGTCGAATGGAGAAGCATAGGCTGGTAACCGGAGATTTGAAACCGGAAATCCTAAGTTGTTGCTTGGACGGGTGATGAATCCGTCATCAAACTCGGCGGGATCAAGGAAAACCTGTGCTTGCACCAAAGAATGACCTTGACGCATTGCGTTTTCGCCTTTTGATTCCGCCCGCCTGAGGTTTTTCCCCAGTGCCCATAGACTAGTTGAATTGTATCCTTACATTTCAGCGCCAGCGCAATTATTTCCATGTCATCCTCCAAACCGTCCCCAGCAATTCAAGCCGAGAGTTCCAAGGCCAAGGCCCTAAAAAGCAAGGATACTCCAGATGTCCCGATCAAGGACGCGCCGAAGACGGTGAAAGCAAAGCCGGCCGCCATCGTTGAAAAAAAAGCAGCGGTGAAGAATGCCACCACCGCGAAGGAGACAAAACCTGCAGCGAACCCCGTTCAGAAGGCGGTCGCGACGAAGCCTGATGCGAAAAGCGCGGCTAAAGCACCGGCAAAGGCGAAAAACGACTCTTCCTCCAAGGAGGCCAAGGACTCGAAGGCTGGCGCGGAAACCAAGCCAGCCGCGACCACCGCCCCCAAGCGCCGGATCGACACCCCCGAAATCCAAGAAAAAATCCGCGAGCTCATCAAGCTCGCCAAGGAGCAAGACTACCTCACGTTTGATGACATCAATGACATCCTCCCGAACGACCTCGTCGATCCGGAAGACGTCGAGGCCATCATGGAGCGCCTCCGCAACATGGAGTTCGATATCATCGATGCCTCCGAGGTGGACCGCTACAAAGACAAAAAGCGCGACGACGACAGCGGCGACGAGGAGGAGCTCAAGGCCGACCAAAAGCTCGATATCCTCGACGACCCGGTCCGGATGTATCTCAAGCAAATGGGCCAAGTCCCGTTGCTGACCCGCGAACAGGAAGTGGAGATTTCCAAGCGCATCGAGGATGCCGAAATTGAAGTCGCCCGCCACCTTCACATGTTTGGATTCGTCACCGATTCCTATCTGGATCTCGCCGACAAGCTCAACAAGGGCAAGGAGCGCTTCGATCGGGTGATCCTCGACAAGAAGATCGAATCCCGCGAGCGCTACATGAAGGGATTGCCCAAGCTTTGCGATCAGCTCAAGCAGCTCCACCAGGAAAACGACAACCTTTTCCGCCAACTTTCCGTCAAGAGTCCCCGCGGCAAAAAGAAGCTGGAGGAGGAATTCCAAAAGAATATCCAAACCCTCAACCGCGTGTTTACCCGCTTTTACTACAAGCAGAAAGTCGTCGAAGATTTCTGCGAGCAAGTGGACGACTACATGCAGAAGTTCTGGAAATACGGCCGCAAACTCCAAGCCGACCCCGAGGATAAGGAGTTCGTCACCAAATTGCGCGAAATCCAACAACGCTCGTGGCACACGTTGGAAACCTTCGAAGAGGCTAACAAAAACTTGCGCCACTGGCTCAAAGAAGCGCTCAAGGCGAAAACCGAAATGGTCGAGGCCAACCTCCGCCTCGTGATTTCCATCGCCAAAAAATACACCAACCGCGGACTCTCGTTCCTCGACCTCATCCAAGAAGGCAACATGGGCCTGATGAAAGCGGTCGAAAAATTCGAATACCGCCGTGGCTACAAGTTTTCCACCTACGCCACATGGTGGATCCGCCAGGCGATCACCCGCTCGATCGCCGACCAAGCGCGCACGATCCGCATCCCGGTCCACATGATCGAGACGATCAACAAGCTGATGCGCGTGCAAAAGCAACTCGTCCAGGAATACGGCCGCGAACCGTCGCCGGAAGAAATCGCCGAGGAAATCCACCTTCCCGTCGAGCGCGTCCGCGCCGTGTTGAAAATGGCGCAACAGCCGATCTCGCTGCAAGCGCCGGTCGGTGATTCGGACGACACCTCGTTTGGCGATTTCATCGAAGACAAAGCCGCCGACAACCCGATGGAGGAAGCCGGTTTCTCGATGCTCAAGGACAAGATCAAGGACGTGCTCGATACACTAACCGAGCGCGAGCGCGAAGTGCTCGAACAACGTTTCGGCCTCAAGGACGGTTACAGCCGCACCCTTGAAGAAGTGGGCCGACAGTTCCAAGTCACCCGCGAGCGGATTCGTCAGATTGAAGCCAAGGCGCTCCGCAAAATGCGCCACCCCACCCGTATTCGGAAGCTGGAAGGCTTCATCGAATTGCCGGGCGCGTAAGGCAGATTCACTCGATCTCGCCGAGCAACCAGCGGAAGGCTTTGGTCATTACCGAGGGCGGGGCCACCTGGTGCCCGCCTTCAAAGACCTGGACCGAAATAGTGGAACCGCTCTTGCCAATGACTTCCATATCCTTTTCCAAGGTGTATCTGCCGTAATCTTTGTCCCCATCCACCATGGCGACACGCATTTTCGGATAGGGAAGATCCCAACACTTTTCGTCGCCCACCCAACTGCAGTTGGCGAAAATGCCCGCCCATGGGCGCTTGATTTGGGCGGAGTAGTGATAGGCGCGCCAGCCACCGCCGGAGATGCCTCCCATGAAGACCCGTGCGGGATCATGTGGCACGGTTTTTTCGATTTGTGGCAACAGTTCTTTGAATCGCTCTAGCAGCTCCACCTCCCATTGCTCGTCCCGCGTATTTTGGAAAGTTTCGCAGGAAACAATGGTCATTTTCACCGCTTCTCCGGCTTCCACGTATCTGAAAATCTCGCGGTGGCCATTTCCTCCGGGGTGAAACAGGATCATCATCGGCAGTTTCTCACCAGGAGTGGGCCCGGAGGGATGATAGACGGAATACTCCGTGGTGAATTTGCCAGTCCCCACATGCCGGACGACTTTCCCTCCAAGCTTTTCCACCAGAGCTTCCTTCTCTTCCTTGAACTCCAACCACTCCAAAAGCCACGCCTTGTCCGTGAGTGAAAGTTCGTCGCGCTGGAATTTCAGGATGGTTTTATCTTCTTTGCGAAGCGCGAATTCACCCGTTTTTTCGTCAAACGAAAGCAACTCGGCCCCCAACTTGGTGCCATTGGCAAAGGTCCATTCCCGCATGTCGCTGTTAGCATGGGCAAACTGAAACATCGCCAAAATGATCAGTGGGAGTAAATGGATTCGCTTTATTTCCATATGACAAACC
>CAYRLT010000459.1:0-12233 GCA_964425095.1 uncultured Luteolibacter sp. | reverse complement strand
GACCGGTTGAACGTAGAACGATTTCAGGACGGTGCCACCGCGAGCGATCTGGTCGAGATTCGGCGTCTTGATTTCGGTGCCGCCGTTGAAGCCCGGATCGGCGTATCCCATGTCGTCGGCAAGGATGTAGAGGATGTTCGGTTTTTCCGATGCCGTCACGTGTGCGGGAAGTAAGGCCAGCATCACAGCAAGCAGAGAAGCAGATTTCATACTAGCAATCGTATAAAGGGATCGCCGACCACTTCTTTCAATGGAACTAGGGAAGGATCCGGGATATTCCGGCACATCGGACTTGCGGGCAAGAGTCTCAAAGGGCATTTCGGGGTATGGCGATTTCCGCAGTGCTTTTTGATTTTGACGGGGTGTTGGTGGATACCGAGTGGGCGATTTATCAATCGTGGAAACGGGTGTTCGAGGGACATGGTCAGCACTTGCCGTTGGAGATTTATACGCGCTGCATTGGCTCGGATTTCGCGACTTGGTCGCCTAAGACTCACCTCGAGGAATTGACGGGGCTGGGCTTTGATTGGCACGATTTGGATGCACGGCGGCAGGAGGAAATCTTAAAGGATTTGACCCATGAGGGGCCGATGCATGGCGCGGCAACTTTTCTCGAAAAGCTCAGTACGATCGGGTTGCCGCAGGCGGTGGTTTCGAGTTCATCGCATCGGTGGGTCGATGGGTGGTTAGATAAAATCGAGTTTGCCGGGTATTTTCAGACAACGGTTTGTCGAGGTGACGCGCCGCGCATCAAGCCGGCACCGGACTTGTTTTTGGAAGCAGCGGCGCGGCTGGCGATTGCGCCGGAGTGCTGCCTCGTCATCGAGGATTCGCTCAACGGCCTGAAGGCGGCGAAGGCTGCCGGGATGGCGGTTTGGGTGGTGCCGAATCGGGTGACGGAAAGCTTGGATTTCTCGCCTGCAGACCGCGTGTTCTGCTCGTTGGCCGAGTGCGCGGCGGAGTTTTAGAGTAATTTTACAGCCCGGAGGGATGGCGCATGACGTGGCCGATGCTTTGGCGGGTTTGCGGTTTCCAGCTTGGGCCCGAGCGGTTGTCCGGGCCGCCGGTATCCAGCCGCAGGCCGGCGATGGTCATGAAGACGTGGCCATTGCGGGTGTAGATGGTGATCCATTTTCCTTGGCCTTTTTTACCGTATTTGAAGTAGCTGCGTGACGGGATCGAGCCCTTGAGAAGCCCGGCTTCGCGGAGCACGTATGAGACGGTGCCGGAGCAATCGTAGCCGGTGTCGTGTTGATTGGAATGGCCGCCGCCCCATTTGTAGGGTTTGCCCTGCAGGCGGTTGCCGGCGGCGACGGCGCGTTTTACGGCGGCGGGCGCGCTTTTCGGCGCATAGGCGATGCCATTTTTTAAAAGCGCGGTGCGTCCGTATTCAAAATGGTAGGAAACCGGTTGCCGGGCTTTCACCTGGCTCGAGCATGAAACCATGCCTCCGGCCCATGGCAGTATCGTAAGCAGTAACAACAATCGAGAATTCATGTGAGCGAGAATGTCGATTTCTTAAAGAAATGTAAATTATTTTGATGTCCGTGGGTTAAGCGGTTCCGAAAGAAATCCAGCTTACGATCTGCGATTTTCGCACGGGCTTAGCTTTACAAAAAATCCGTTGGCAGACAACGGTCGGTCCGTCCGATGAAGTCCATTCTCCGAGTTTTTTCTTATCTGCGCCATTATCCCGGCTTAGCCACGGCGCAATTGCTATGCGCTGTCGGGATGACGATGGCGGTGTTCGTGTTCCCGAAGGCGACCGGTCATGTGATCGATCAAATTATTCCGAACCCTGGCCGCCACGAGGAGTTTTGGTTTTGGATCGTGCTCGCATTACTCGGGTTTCTAACCAAAGACGGGCTGAATTCCCTACGGATTTTCATCAACAACATCTTCGAGCAAAAAGTAATCTTCGATATCCGCTCGGATCTTTACGCGAAAATCCAACGGTTGCCGTTGCGCTGGTTCGATACCCGCCGCACAGGCGATATCATGACGCGAGTGGTCGAGGATGTGACCAACATGGAGCGCGTGCTCATCGATGGTGTCGAGCAAGGCCTGATCGCCGCGTTGCAAGTCGTGGGCATCGGAATCTATCTGTTTTTTCTGAACCCGTCAGTGGCGGCGTGGGCGACCTTGCCGGTGCCGGTGCTGGCGCTCGGCGCCTGGCTCTACTCGACCCGTGGACGCGACCGCTACCGCAACCAACGGGATGCCGCGTCCGATCTGAACGCGCTGCTTCACGACAACATCTCCGGCGTACGTCAAATCAAGGCGTATGCCGCCGAGACCGCCGAGCATGACCGTTTCAACCGCTTTTCCAACCAATTGCGAAGCACCACGCTGCGAATGATGAAATGGTGGGCAATGTATTCACCGGGCATGTCATTTGTCCGGATGACGGGTTATGTTTTGGTTCTAGCCTTTGGCGGAGCGGCGGTGATGAGGGGCGAGCTGACGATCGGAAAATTCACCGAGTTCCTGTTGTTTCTGTCGCTGTTTTACGAGCCGATCGACCGCCTGAATTCGCTCAACCAGATGCTTCTATCAGGACGGGCGGCGGCAGACCGGGTTTTTGAAATCCTCGATTCGGATGACGAGCCGAATGCGATTGAGGGCGCGACGCTGCCAGAAAAAATCGCGGGTCACGTGCGTTTCGAACGGGTGTCGTTTTCCTATCAGGAACAACCGACTTTGCACGAGATCACGCTCGATGCGCTGCCCGGGCAGACCATCGCTCTGGTTGGCTCGACGGGTGCCGGGAAAACCACGGTGCTTTCGTTGTTGGCGCGGTTTTATGAGGCCACCTCCGGATCGATCACCATCGACGGCGTGGCCATCGACACCTTGGCGAAATCGTCCCTGCGCGAGCGTCTGGCTTACGTCACCCAGGAGCCATTTCTCTTTAATGGCACGGTCCGGGAAAACCTGTTGTTGGCCAAGCGCGAGGCCACTGATGCCGAGCTCTGGGCGGCCCTGAGCGCCGCCTACGCGGAGAGCTTCGTCCGCGAGCTTCCCGAGCAACTCGACACCAACGTCGGCGAGCGCGGGGTGAAACTTTCCGGCGGCGAGAAACAACGGCTTTCGATCGCCCGCGCCTTGCTCAAAAACGCTCCGATCTTGTTGCTAGACGAAGCCACTGCATCAGTCGATTCCGAGACGGAGCGGCAGATTCAGCAAGCGCTTGATCGTTTGATGGAAAACCGCACTGCTTTCGTTATCGCACATCGGTTATCCACCATCCAGAATGCGGATCGTATTTACGTGTTAGAAAAAGGTGAGGTCATCGAACAAGGCACACATGCAACTCTGCTTGCCCAGAGTGGAAAATACGCCGAGCTCTGCCGGAAATCGTTTCTCACCGCGGAGAAAGAATAAAGAATGCGACGGGCTGGATGCCCGAGTTACTGATTTAGAGCCTACACCTGAAACTGCCCGCCAATCATCGATTGATAGATCGGGTTGCTCTCCCGGAGTTGTTCATGATTTCCATCCGCCACGATGCGACCGGCTTGGAAAACCAGAATGCGATCGGCGATGGTGATGGTGCTGAAACGATGGGCAATGATGAAAGTCGTGCGGCCTTTGACGAGTTCGGCGAGCGCCAATTGGACCATGGTTTCGCTTTCGGAATCGAGTGCGCTGGTCGCCTCGTCGAGAATCAAAATCGGCGCATCACGAAGAAAGGCGCGGGCGATGGCGATGCGTTGTCGTTGGCCGCCTGAAAGTTGGTCGCCGCGTTCTCCGACCTCCGTCTGGTAGCCGCCGGGCAGGCCGAGGATGAACTTGTCCGCATGCGCTTTCTGGGCTGCTTCGATGATTTGTTCTTCGGTGGCGTCGAGGCGGCCGAGACGGATGTTTTCCGCGATGGTTCCGGAGAACAACGAGGGCATTTGCGGCACCACCGCGATGTGCTCGCGTAGGTTCTTTTTGCTGAATTCGCGCAGGTCGATGCCATCGATGGTGATGCGGCCGGATTGCGGATCGTAGAAACGAGGAATCAGGTTGGCGAAGGTTGATTTCCCGGCACCGCTGGGTCCGACGAGGGCGATGACTTGGCCGATGGAGATCTCAACATTCACCTCCTTCAATACGGGCTCACTTTCGTAAGCAAACGAGAGATTTTCAAAGCGGATCGACTGCTTTGGTATGACGAACGGACGCGGGGTGGGCGGATCTGGCAAGGTGTCCGGCTGGTGCAGAATGTATTCCATGCGCTCGAGAGCCGCGCCGCCTTGGCGGAAGCGTGAGTGAATGGCTCCGAGTTTTTTAATTGGCTCATAAGACATGTAGAGCGCCATGCCGAGTGTCATGAATCCTTCAAGCGTCATGCCGCTGCGTACGCCGAAAAACAACGCTGCGGCAAATCCGACGGAGGCCACCACTTCGATCGCTGGAGAGATGGCTTGGCGGTATTTGACGACTTTAAGTGAGAGGTTGAGAATACTCCGGATGCGTTTCCGGAATTCGGAAATTTGCCGTTCTTCCAAGTTGTAGGCGCGGATTTCCAGCGACGACTGGAGGCTTTCGGAAAGCGTAGCGGTATGGTCGCCGCCTTGCTTCTGGAGGCTTCGCGCACGTGCGGCGAGCCTTTTACCCGCCGCGCGGATCACCATCACACAGACGGGCACTGTGATCAGGGCGATCAATGCGATGAAGATGCTGTGATCCTTGAACGCTAAATAAATTAGCACGGCGAAGGCGGAGATCAGAGTGACCGGTTGCTTGATCAAGTCACTCGATGCATTTGCTAGCACTTGGCGGAGGATTTCGGTATCGCTCATCAGCCGTGCTAGCAGATCGCCCGCGCGGTTTTTTTTGTAAAACGAGAGTGGCAAGCCCTGCAATTTCACGAACATATCGGTGCGGATGGCCTCCAGGACTCGCAACCCGGAAAGTTGGATTAGGTAGCTATTGGCATAACCCGCAACGGCGCGAATCAGGAAAATGAAGGGAATCCAGAGGCAGGTGATCAGCAGCAGCATCTCGTGAGAAACTCCACCGATCAGTCCTTGGAGCCAGACTTGGTAGGGTTTAGTCGCCTCCGCTTCGGTATTGAAGAGCACCGGAAACACCAACTTGGTCATCAAGGGCAATCCAGCGCCGCTCGCCACCGCGTAGGCGATGCCACATGACACACCCGCGATGAATTGCCATTTCACGGCAAGCAGGTGGTGGTAATAAGGGAAAAACTTTTTCACAGGACGAGCGGTAGATTCGGAGGATCATGCCGCCGGGGCAAGCTTGATTCTTCGGGCGAAAATCGGCCTGTTTCTCGCTTATAGCGTGGCTGCGTGCGCGTCGATGCCGTGCTGCGAGGAAGCCTCATTCCCGGGATGTGCGGCGTGTTCAGTGCATTTCCGACTTGTCGCTGCGCCCCGTCGTCGTCATCGTTCAGTCTCCCAAATGGCCGCTCCCCAGAACACAATCGCATTGGTTTACGATTACGACCAGACGCTCAGCCCGCGCTACATGCAGGATGACGTGTTATTTCCGGAATTCGGCATCGATCCGCAGCAATTCTGGAAAAAGTGCAATGCTCTGGTCAGCGAGCAGAAGTGGGATGGCGAACTGGCTTACATGAAATGCCTACTGGATTACTTGGGCATGGACAACGTGACCAACGCCCGCCTGACCGAACTCGGCCGGGGTCTGAGCTTTTTTCCCGGCCTACCCGAGCTTTTCAAAGCGTTGCCGAAAGCCGTGCTGACGATGGAACACGAAATGGCCGGCATCACCGTGGAGCATTACATCATCTCCTCGGGGCTCAAAGCGCTGCTCGATGGCTCACATCTCCAACCACATGTGAAATCGATCTTTGGTTGCGAATTCAGCGAGGATGCCGAGGGCCGGATCAGTTTTCCCAAACGCGTCATTTCCCACACCACCAAAACCCAATTCCTTTTCCGCATCAACAAGGGCATGCTCCGTTACGATCAGGATGTGAATGATCACATGCCCGCCGATCAACGACCGATCCCGTTTGAGAACATGGTCTATGTCGGCGACGGCCCGACCGATGTTCCGTGTTTTACGGTGATGAATCGCAATGGCGGCAACGCGATCGCCGTTTACAATCCGGACGACACCACCGGCCGCTCGTTCCGCAAATGTTATCAACTCTCCACCCACGCCGGCCGCGTCAAACACATCGCTCCCGCCGATTACCGTGAGGGCTCCCACCTCTGGCTGTTGCTCGCTGAGATGACCCGTGAAATCGCCGATCGCATCCTGCGCCTTCGCGTCGAAGAGCGCAACAATGCGACTATTCCGGCGCCGGGATTTTAAGGATTCTTGGGCGGCCCCGGCCTGAACGCGGATGATTTTGGGAGGGTGTTTTTCAAAGCTGGCACAGTGAATGCTTGGCGGCACACCTGATCATGTGTCGTTTTCTAACTCAGCGAGCTCTCCAGCGCGTAAGCCTCCTGCTTTTCTTCAACTTGTTACTCGCTGGTTCGTTCACATGGGCCAAAGCTCAGGAAACTCCCTCCATTCGTGAGGTAATCGCTGCGGCCGTCATCGCTGATTCCCCGGCGGAGCAACGGGAAATCATCCTCTCTCTCAAATCACGGCCGTCTCCGGAAGCAATCTCGTGGTTAGAAAAGTGGCGGGAAGGATCCATTTTTCTTTATGAAGAAGATGGTGGCCCTTCGTCAGCCGTTCTTCTGGACGGTGAAGCGGATGCCTCAGGGTCGTTCGCAACCATCCGTCTCTCAGACGCCTCTCCCATGCTGGCCGCAGATGGCTCGCCAATTCGCATCAACCCGAAAACCGTGGATTTCGCCGACACCGACTCGGGCCTGCGCCGGGTGATGAAGGAAGTTACTGCCCTCGCCGCGCTCGCGGATCCCTCCCCCGAAAAACGTATCCGGGCGATCCAGGATTCTTCCGTCGGGCAGAAATCCGAAAAACTTCCCGCCCTCGAAGCCCTCCAAGCTGTCGAAAAAAATCCCAAAGTGATCCGTGTGCTCGGCGAATCCATCGCCATCATCCGCCTCAAATCTAGGGATCGTAATGAACGAATCGCAGCATGCCGGACACTGGGAGAGGTGAAATCTCTCGCTGCCCAGGATGTCATTAAATCCGTGCTGGACGATGCCGTGACTGCCGGCGACCAGGAAACGATTACCGCCGCGAAAAATGCCATCGCCGCCATCAATGCGCATATCAGCGCTATCAACGCTGCCGGCACGGTCTTTCGCGGCTTGTCGCTCGGCTCGGTCCTGTTGGTCGTCGCGATCGGTCTGGCGATCACATTCGGACTGATGGGCATCATCAACATGGCACACGGCGAGTTTATCGCCATCGGCGCTTACACCACTTACATCATACAGAATGTCTTCGCCGCCGGATTGAAATTATCACCCTTCGGGATGTCGATTTCCATCCCTGGAATGAATTTGGAATCAGGCGCAAATCTCTATTTTGCCGTCGCCTTGCCAGCAAGTTTCATTGCCGCCGCCCTTGTCGGATTACTGCTAGAACGTTCGGTCATTCGTTTCCTGTATCGCCGCCCACTCGAATCCCTACTTGCCACCTGGGGGATTTCATTGGTGCTCCAACAATTGTTCCGCCTGATTTTCGGGGCCAGCAATGTCCAAGTCTCCAGTCCCGATTGGCTCTCGGGAAACTGGACGGTCAATGATGTGGTCTTCGGCTGGAACCGCGTGTTTGTCATCGGATTCGCCGTGATGATTATCGCTGCCACCTGGTTGGTGCTGAACAAAACTTCTCTCGGCTTGCTCATCCGCGCGGTCATGCAAAACCGCAATATGGCCGCATGCATGGGTGTTCGCACCGAGCGGGTCAACATGATGACCTTCGCATTTGGCTGCGGCCTGGCCGGCCTCGCCGGGGCGTTCCTCTCACAAATCGGCAACGTCGGACCATCACTCGGGCAAAACTACATCGTCGACGCCTTCATGACCGTGGTGGTCGGCGGTGTCGGAAACATCCTCGGAACCGTCATCAGCGCCTTGGGCATCGGCATGGCTGATCAGTCACTCCAACAATATCTCGGAAATCCAGTGATCGGGAAAATCCTCGTTCTCGGTGCCATCATCCTTTTCCTACAGTGGCGTCCCGCAGGTATCTTTGTCACCCGTTCGCGCAGCCTTGATTGAACCATGCCCACTCAACCTTTCACCGGACGTGTCCAACTTCCCATTCTCATCATCGCCGCGGTTTTCCTCGTGGTGGTGATGCCGACCTTGAACGCCTTTGGAATCATCGAGAATTTCACCCTGAACCTTTGGGGCAAATATCTTTGTTATGGGATCATGGCTATTTCGATCGATCTGCTGTGGGGCTATACCGGGCTGTTATGCCTCGGGCAGGCGTTGTTTTTCACTCTTGGCGGCTACATGATGGGAATGCATCTGATGTTGATGATCGGAAAACTCGGCCAATACAAAAGTGATCTCCCAGACTTCATGGTGTTTCTAGGGCATACGGAAATCCCGGCATTCTGGCAGCCGTTCTATTCCTTTCCTTTCGCGATCGCGATGGTGTTCCTCGTGCCGGGATTACTCGCTTACATTTTCGGTTATCTCGCCTTCCGATCACGCATCAAAGGCGTCTATTTCTCGATACTAACTCAAGCCCTGACCTACGGCATGGCACTGCTCTTCTTCAAAAACGACCTGCTCATGGGTGGTAACAACGGCTTCACCGACTTTCGCACCCTCCTTGGTGCCGATCTGCGCACCGCTTCCACCCAACGGATTCTCTATATCTGCACCGCTGTCTTAATGGTCGCCGTCGTCGCGGGATGCAAGTGGCTGACCAACTCCCGCTTCGGGCTCATCCAGCGCGCCATTCGCGACTCGGAAAACCGCGTGCTCTTCTCCGGCTATGCAACGGCGAATTTCAAACTCTTCATCTTCGTCACCAGCGCGATGATAGCTGCCTTCGCCGGTGCTCTTTACGTGCCCCAGGTAGGCATCATCAATCCCAGCGAGATGACCACCGAAAAATCCCTTGAGGCCGTTGTTTGGGTCGCGCTCGGCGGGCGAGGAACATTGGTAGGACCAGTGGTTGGAGCGATTTCCGTCAATGCGTTGAAAAGTTGGGCCACCCGCGCATACCCGGATCTCTGGGTGCTGATCCTTGGAGGAACTTTCGTTCTTATTGTGATGTTCATGCCCAAGGGCTTGGTGGGGATTCCATCACAGATCCAGGAACTCATCACTAAAATCCGCCGCAAGACTCCGCAGGCAGATCCTCTGCCGCCTGCCATTTCATCCGAAACCGCCGACCCATGAGCCAGAAGCCATTCCTCCTCGCAGCAGAGGGACTCAGTAAATCATTTGATGGTTTTAAAGCCATCAATGACCTCAATTTCTATCTAGACGAGGGTGAATTACGCACCGTTATCGGTCCCAATGGTGCCGGGAAAACCACTTTTCTCGACATCATCACAGGCCGTACCCAGCCAGACGAAGGTACGTTGATGTGGGATGACTCCAAACACGATCTTCTGAAACTCAACGAATACGAAATCTATCGACTTGGGATCGGCCGCAAGTTTCAGACTCCCACGGTTTACAATGATCACAGCGTTACGGAAAACCTGATCCTCTCACTAGCGGGTTCGCGTGGCATCTGGCACAGCCTTTTCGGGAAAATCACTTCAGGTCAGCGTGACCGGATTGCCGAAATCCTCACCACCATCAAACTCGCCGACCACGCCCATCGCAAAGCTGGTGTTCTTGCACACGGCCAAAAACAGTGGTTGGAAATCGGCATGCTCTTGGCTCAGGAAGCCAGACTCCTGCTTGTCGATGAACCCGCCGCCGGCATGACCGACGAGGAAACTTATCGCACCGGCGAACTCCTCTTATCGCTTGCAGGAAAACATACCATCGTGGTCATTGAGCACGACATGACCTTTGTGCGGCAAATTTCCCAAGGTCGCAAGGTCACCGTTCTCCATCAAGGCCACGTTCTCTGTGAAGGTCCCGTAGACAAGGTTCAGGCCGATGAACGCGTGATCGAAGTTTACCTCGGCCGCAAATCCAAAGCCGCATGATCGCCTCCACGTCAAAAACTGAAAGCCTGATGATATCCAATCTCCGGGTCTCCATCGGCGGCAGCGCCATCTTGCGTGGCGTCAATTTGTCCATTCGCCCCAAAACCGTCTTCTGCCTGATGGGCCGCAATGGAGTCGGAAAAAGCACAACCCTCAAAGCACTCATGGGCTTGCTCCCGGCGGATTCCGGCAGCATTGAGCTCGAAGGTTCTTCCTTGGACCGCGCAGCCTCAGCCGATCGCGCGCGACTTGGCCTAGGCTATGTCCCGCAAGGCCGCGAAATCTTCCCGCATCTCACCGTCGAGGAAAACCTCTTCATCGGCCTCAATGCTCGTGGACAGAAGCGTGAGGCAAGCCAGACCGACCGCATTTATACGCTTTTTCCAATCATCAAGGAGTTCCTCCACCGAAAAGGCGGCATGCTTTCTGGCGGACAGCAACAACAACTCGCCATTGGCCGTGCGCTGCTCACGAAACCAAAGCTTCTCATTCTAGACGAGCCAACCGAAGGCATTCAGCCTAACATCATCGACCAGATAGGCGATGCCATCAAGATGCTCCGCGCCGAAGGCGAAATGAGCATTCTCCTCGTCGAGCAATACCTCGATTTCTGCAAGGAACTTGGCGACGACTTCGCCATCCTCGAGCGCGGCTCCGTTGCCGCAGCGGGAGAAATGACCGACCTGACCGAGGATGTCGTAAAAGAGTTTTTAACGGTTTGACGCGGAATCAGGCTGATCATGCGGCCGATTCATAAGTGTGTAACGAACCCATGAATCGCATTCATCACGATTCGATAAATGGCAATCCGAGCGATGGAAATCAGGTTTTTTGAACATAAAATATCGGAGTTGGCATAATTAAAGCTGATTGGATTCATGTGCGGAAATCCGCCATTTAAGCAACAACATCTATCGAAAAATGAAAAACAAAACACGATTCAGTAAATTACACTTACCGTTGGCAATGGCGCTCGGCACTGTGGGCGCGATGGCAGGAACCGAGACGGTGGCAGCTCCACCATCGGCCCCAGCCACGGATTGGTTGAAGGTCAGTGGCTACGCTGCTGTTTCCTATACCAACACGGAAGTGGATTCCGATTTGGGAGATTTTGACAACGACACCATGTTCGACGCAGGCACTCCATTCGATGCCGTGAAACTCGGACTCGAAGCCACTCAAGGACCGTTCACGGCCTATGCGAGTCTTTTCTTCTCACCGGTTGCTAACAATGATGCATTTGGATCCGGTAATGATGCAGGCATTCTGGACGCCTATGTCACATACAAGACCGGTGATTTTTCCATCACGGGAGGTAAGTATCTAAGTTGGCTTGGATACGAAGCGTTTGATGCAGTGAACATGGCGCAGATGTCCTACGCGAACAGTTTCCTGGGAGCCATTCCAGCCTATCATACCGGTATCAAATTTGAATACACGACCGATGTGATTGGAGCAGGCGTCAATGTTTCCGACTCCATCCGCGGTGGTGATGGTTTCTGGAGCGGTGACGAAGATTATGGTAACGGACTGGGCTACGAGGCTTACGTCGTCTATAAGGGAATCGACAAACTCACGATCTGGGGCGGTGTTGCATTTGACACCTCTGATGACATCGAGGGTGTGCCGGTGGATGATTTCGTCACTTATGATCTCTGGGCGAGTTATGCGCTCTCGGACAAGATGACGGTAGCCGCCGAACTTGCCTACAGTGACAACGGAACCACTTATGGAACCCAGGGCCTCGCCTTCCTGCAATACGCTTTCACGGAGAAGTTTTCTACGGTGTTCCGTTTCGGCTACGATGATGTGGAAGTCGCCGATGTTACCGGCTACAAATACACGGTCGGACCGAGCTATGCCTTCAATGATCACTTCACACTGCGTGGTGAGGTCAGCTATACCGATGTGGAGGATGCGGATATTCTCTTCACCGGTGTCCAAGCCCTGGTCAAATTCTAATTCCAGTTTCAGTCATTCAACGTTTGCGGCGGGAGGGTCATATGGCTCATCCGGTATCCATGCTCTCCCGCCTGCTTTGAAAGAAGAATTATTCGGGACAATCGAGAATCTAGTGGGTAATACCGTTTTTGGCGATCGAATTGATGATCTCGTTTAGGAAAGTTGCCCGCAAGGTTCCGCTGCGAGAATGGGCCTCTTTAAAGCTCGTCGGAGCAGCGGGTTCTTGCGGGCAACT
>CAYRLT010000458.1:0-39252 GCA_964425095.1 uncultured Luteolibacter sp. | reverse complement strand
ATCCCTCAAAGGCATGCCCGGCCGAAAGCTCGGAGAAGGCACCATCGCCATCCAAGGTCACGACCCGAAGAGTGTGGTGCATTATAAGGAAATGTTCATCAAAGCGCTGCCATAAGCCATAACAACGATGCCCTGAGGTGGAAGGAATGATGGAAGTTTTCCGGCATCTCCGCATTTGCTTGGTGATAGGACATTTTTGCCTTAATATCTTGCTCGAACTCATCGAGCCATGATCCATCGCATCCTCGCCAAACGCATTGTTCCTGTCGTCGTCCTTGATTCTGTAGAATCCGCCGAGCCCCTGGCCGAGGCGCTTCTAGCAGGTGGGCTCGACATCATGGAGATCACCTTTCGCACCGCCGCTGCGGAGGAGTCCATCCAACGCATCGCCGCCCGTTTTCCGGAGATCCTTTTGGGCGCCGGCACCTTACTTGAAAAAGACCAAGTCAAACGCGCAAAAAACGCCGGAGCCGTCTTCGGCTTGGCACCGGGCCTCAATCCGGAAATCGTCGCCGCCGCCCAAGAAATCGGCCTGCAATTCTCGCCCGGTGTGATGACTCCCAGCGAAGTCGAACAAGCGCTCTCGCTCGGGTGCAAGTTGCTGAAGTTTTTCCCCGCCGAGGCCGCCGGCGGCGTGGACATGCTCAAGTCCTTGGCCGGTCCATACGCTCACACCGGCGTCAAATTCATCCCCACCGGCGGTGTCTCCTCCGCCAACCTCACGTCCTATCTGAAACTCCCCGTCGTCGCCGCGATCGGCGGCTCATGGATGGTGGACAAGGCGCTGGTCAATGCTGGCAAATGGGCGGAAATCACCCGCCTGACCCGAGCCGCCTTGGAAGCCGCGCGGATCGATGTCCCATGATTTCCTGAATTTTGCGGCAGCAAATTTCTCCAACCGCGCTAGAATCCGTGCATGCATGTCCTCGTCAGCGGTGCCAATGGCTACATCGGGTTTCGGTTGATCCGGACGTTGCTCGACGCGGGTCATGAGATCACGGCCGTGGTGCGGGACCAGCGGAGGTTTCCCGCGGCCGAATATGCGGCGGAGGAAAATCGGCTGCATGTTGAAGAGGCGGATTTTCTGGATGCGCAGTCGCTCACCCATTTGCCGCGTGATCTGGACGCGGCGTATTACTTGATTCATTCGATGGGATCCGGCGGCGATTTCGCGGAGCGCGAGGAACGTTGCGCACGGAACTTCTCAGATGCGGCGTTGGCATCGGGATGGAAACGCATCATCTATCTGGGTGGACTCGTAGCAGAAGATGGTCCGCTTTCCGAGCACCTCGCGTCCCGCCTCAGAGTGGAGCACATCCTTCGTGAGTCTCGAGTGCCGCTGACCGCTCTGCGCGCTTCGATCATCGTCGGATCGGGTTCGGCCTCATTTGAAATCATCCGTGATCTAGCGGAAAAACTGCCGGTGCTCGTCACGCCGCGCTGGGTCCATACTCACTGCCAACCGATCGCCGTCCGCAATGTCCTGGAATATCTAACTGAGGTTGCGCGGCATCCCGAAACCACCGGTTTTTCCTATGATATCGGTGGCCCCGAGGTGATGAGTTATTTGGAGTTGATCAAGGGTTACTGTGAAGTGCGGGGATTGCGGCGCATCTTCCTTCCCACCCGCTTGTTGAGTCCGCGCTTGTCATCGGCTTGGTTGTGCCTGCTCACCTCCACCTCGTTTCCTCTCGCCCGCGCGCTGGTGGATTCGCTGACTCATGAAACGGTGTGTCATGATTTCAAAATTAGGGAAATCATTCCACTCGAACTATTAACTTACCGGGAGGCCGTCGAACGAGCGCTGGCAAAGATCGCGCAGAACCATGTGCCATCGAGTTGGATTGATTCTCTAGCTGCCGGCACCCTCGACCCGAAGCTCTTTGATGCGGTAAAGGTCCCTGAACACGGCGTTTTCACCGATTTTCAAACGGTGCATCTCACCGCAACGCGCGAAGAAGTGATCGCCCGCATCTGGTCGATTGGTGGCACGAATGGTTGGCCCTCGATGAACTGGGCGTGGAAACTCCGCGGTATGATGGACAAGTTCTCCGGCGGCATCGGCATCCGCCGCGGTCGGCGGCATCCGAGGGAGCTTCGTCCGGGCGATTCATTGGATTTTTGGCGCGTCTTACTGGCGGATCACGCGAAAGGCCGGTTGATCCTTTACGCGGAGATGAGGCTGCCGGGTGAGGCATGGCTGGAATTCGCACTGGAAGACATGCCGGACGGAAAACCCGGACTGCGCCAAACGGCCACATTCCGGCCACAAGGATTATTGGGCCGACTGTATTGGCTGGCGGTCCTGCCATTTCATATTTTGCTATTTCCGCAGATGGCCCGCAAATTGGCGGCAGGATAGCGGAGCGGCCGGGGGGTGGAGCATAGGAGATTCGAACTCCTGACCTCTTCATTGCGAACGAAGCGCTCTACCAACTGAGCTAATGCCCCTCGGCCCTCTTGGCTGAGAAATGACTGCCATCTACGGCCGCTCCAAGCAAGAACGAAGTGACCCGTGGAGACGGCGATTTCCCGTTCTCAGTCGGTTTTTTGGAAAAATGGATTACCTTAGTCAACGAGGCGTTGCCAAACCCGACAAATACTTCATCATTCCCGTATGAATTCAGCCAATTGGCTTCCAGCTCTCTCTGCCCTCGTCCTCATCCTGACCGGATGCACTGGTAACAAAACATCCTTCTCGGGCGGTCCGCACGGGACCGGGCCTTTCAACAGCCGGGGCGACTATGTGGACGCCTGGGCCGACGATCCGTCTAAATGGAGCAGACCTGGCAGCCGACAGCGGACCGATGATCTGCCAGTCGTCGCAAAAACCGAAGAGCCGCCAGCCAACGCCAATCCGCTGGGGGCCCCCAAAGTTTCGTCGCGTGAGCCATTTGCCACCACCAAAGTGCAGACGGCCAAAGTGGACAGCTCCCAACCCAAGCCAAGCGCCGCCAAACCGAAGCCAGCCTCCAAGCCGAAGCCAAAGTCGAGCCGCTATGTAGTGAAAAAGGGCGACAGTTTGTCGGCGATCGCCAGCCGCACTGGCTCATCGGTTTCCGCGATCCGCAGCGCCAACAGCATTTCCGGCACCATGATCCGGCCCGGCCAATCATTGGTGATTCCGAGGCGCTAATCTCGCCCGCGTTTCATCCGGCAAACTAAAGCGTCGATTTCTGGATTTCTGAGTTCCAGAGTTTCGCCGAACACCTCAGGATGATCACCAGAAATGGACATTCTGGCGAAAAACTTGCTCATTCTGGCTTCCGCCGGATCGGGTAAAACCTTCCAACTCGGCAACCGGATCATCGGCTTGGTCGCGCACGGTGCCGAACCGGAGCGGATCGTCGCCTTGACCTTCACCCGCAAGGCCGCCGGGGAATTCGCGGATTCCGTGCTGACCAAATTGGCGGAGGCCGCCGCCGAAGCGCAATCTGCCGCCAATCTGCGTGAAGAGCTGGGCATCCCCGGGGCTGATTTCAAACAAGCGCTGAGCAAAGTGGTGCAAGCCTTGCCGCGCATCACCTTGGGGACCATGGACGGGTTTTTCTCCAGAATCATCCGGAGTTTCCAATATGAACTCGGCCTCACGGGCGGAAAATTCGACCTACTCGAAGGCCCTCGAGCTGCCGTGATGACGGATGAAATCCTGTCCGGAATCCTCAGCGATGTGCTGGCAAATGAGGCCGGCCAAGAATTTTTCCATGCCTTCCGTCGGGCGACCATCGGCAAAGAGGATCAAACCGTCATCAACTCCCTGCGCGCCTTCGTCACCCGCTGGCATGGCCGCTATCGCGAAGCACCGGAACTCGAATGGGGACCCGCAGCCATCGCCACCGTCAGCCCGGATGATTGGAGCAAACAAAAATCCGGATTGGCAGCGCAGGTTTTGCGCGGACTCGATGATCTCGACTACACCCGCAAAGGCCAACGCGAGGCACTTGAAAAAGAGATCTTCAACTTGGGAAATCATGTCATCGGCGGCGGCAGCCTTGGCAGCGGCATCTCCGGCCTCATGGAGAGCATCCTCGCTGCGGCGACCCACCCTAACCAGCCATTGATCGTAAAATTCTACAAGGAATTCACCATTGGCGGACCGACAGGCGAAGCCTTGAGCGCGATGGTCGAGCTGGCAGCGCAATGTGAATTCTCCGCCGCTTTGCTGCGGACTAGGGCGGTTAGAGAAGTGATTGCCATGTTCGATGCGCTTTGTGCGAAACGCCTCCGTAGCAAGGGCATGCTCGGATTCAACGATGTCAAAATCCTCATGGGAGAATGGGCCGCCAACGAGGATTCGCGCTTGCGGCGCGAGGCGGTGGATTTCCGCTTGGACGCCCGCATCGATCATTGGTTGTTGGATGAATTTCAGGATACCAGCCGCGCGGACTGGATGGGCCTGCTGCCACTCGTGGACGAAGCGGCAACCAACGACGAAAGTACGATGTTCATCGTCGGTGACCGCAAACAAGCCATCTACGCCTGGCGCGGTGGAGATGTAGGCCTGTTTGACGAGGTGATCTCGCATTACGGCCATGGTCTTGAGATCGCCCCCATGGCGGAATCCTGGCGTTCATGCCCGGAGGTCCTCGCATTGGTCAATCGGGTTTGTGGGGATCTCACCACGCTGAACGAGCTTTTCGGCGATGTGGCGAAACAGTGGGAGTGGCAGGATCACTTTCCGGCGAAACCCTTGGCGAAACCCGAAAAACGCGGGCAAGCACGCGTCGAAATGGTCGGGGATTGGGAACAGCGACTCGAAAGACTCGGCGAAATTCTCCACGAACTCGGCGTCGGTGAACGCGCCATGACCTGCGGCGTATTGCTGCGCGGGAATGAAAAAGCCCGGCAAGTCGCCGATGACCTCAGAGCCCGTGGCTTCGATGTGATCGAGGAAGGACGCAGACAACCCGGAAAAGACAATCCCGTCGGAATTCTAATCACCAATCTCTTGAAATGGTTGGCCGACCCAGCGGACCAATTCGCCCGCAGAGTGATCGAAATGTCACCTCTAGCAGAGGCCCTCCACTCAACGCCCGATCACTCATGGCGCGATATCTGGGAAAATCTCACTCGTGAAATATCTCTCTCGGGATATGCGGCCTCCATCGGCAGATGGATCGATCCATTGTGGACCGACTGGTCGGACTTCGGTCGCCGCCGCGCGGGCGATCTCCTTGCTGGACTCGCCGCACTCGATCATCAGGACGGAGTTTCCGCCAAGGACGCCGCCGACTGGATGGAGCGCCTCGAATTCACTCAAAGCCCTGGTATTGCCGCCGTGCAAGTCATGACGATCCACAAGGCAAAAGGTCTTGGTTTCGACGTCGTGATCCTTCCGGATATCCCCAGCGACAGTGTGCCACAGGCTCAATATTTCGAGGTGGCCGAGGGTGACGCATGGCTCACCCAGACACCTCCCAAGTGGGCGAGGGCGATGATTCCGGAACTCCGTGAGGCGGAAGAACGCTGGAGCACCGGCCAACGCTACGAGGCGTTTTGCATGCTCTATGTCGCGCTCACCCGGGCAAAACGCGGCCTCTATGTGCTGCTGGAACCCGCTTCAAAATCCAGCGAGCCTGATAAACCATCACTTTCCAACTGGCTCACTCGCTCCATCGGTGATTCGAAAGAACCCGGCGTTCTCTATCAATCAGGCGATGATGATTGGATCGGAATGATTCCCATTTCGGAATCAAGCAATAAACCACAGCCATTCAAGATTCCTGCCGCCGCCACTCCGCGACGTGGGCGACAAACCCCAAGTGGAGCCAAATCGAAATCCACGACCATTCCTCATTCAAGCACCGGCATGCAATTCGGCACCGAAGTGCATGCGCTCCTTGAGCAAATCACTTGGACCGATGAATCCACGCCGAATCTTCCGGACAGCGATGCCGGAAAGTCCGTTAGAAGAATCCTTCAAAATCCGACATTGTCTCCGATTTTCCAAAGAGCCGGTCGCAATATCGAACTATTCCGCGAACAAGGCGCCGATATCATCCACGATGGTAAACTGCTCACCGGCGTGATCGATCGACTCCATCTGCATCAGGACACTAACGGAAAAGTGATGCGGATCGAGATCATCGACTACAAAACCGATGCGGTCGAAAAACCCGCCGATCTCGTGGAACGATACCAAGGGCAAATGCATTCCTACCGCCAAGTGATGCAATCCATCCACCCGAATGCCGAAGTCGTATGCTCACTCATCTCCGTGAGACACGGCGAAGCGGTTTCCGTCTGATATCGGTTACCAGGCTAAATCGATTCCCTGCTCAGACGCTGCTGGTGAGCGACAATGCGAAGAATAGCGTCTAGCGTCGCGTCCAAGTGCTTGCCAAGATCTTCAGTTAGAAAGCGCAGGACGAGAAATCCGCTTTGCTGAAGCAGGGCACCCTTGCGGCGATCACGGCGGTAAGCCGCTGGATCGACAAGGTGTTGTGGTCCGTCGATCTCGATGGCGAGTTTGAGATCGGCGGAGAAGAGATCGATTTCCATTTCGCTCCAGCCATCGAAAGGGATCGCAAGTTTGGTGTTGAGGCGGAAAAGGCCGACGGTTTCCGGCAAGGATTCAAGACGTTTGAAAAGAAATGCTTCGGAGGCACTGCGAGCTCGATTTTCATCGTTGTTAGTCCGCGCCGCACTGACAAACAGATTTCCGAGGGGGGCGTCCACGCCATCACGAATCAAGCGACGGACGCTCGCGGAATAGTCCTGTTTCCAAACAGGATCGATGGGCAGAGGCGCCTCGCTCGGCCAGCCGGGTAAAGCACTGGCGGGCAGAAGGATTGTGTAACCGACGGCCTCGTAACCTGAACAACGCTTGTCGAACATGCGAGAAAGCATCGGAATATCCAGATCGGCATAGTCGTGAACCCTGACCTCGCACTTGCCATCATGTAGACGATGGAGGCGCCCGGCATACTGAGCGATAATGCCACGCCACGAAACGGGCATCGTTAGAAAAAGGGTGTCGAGACGCGAGTCGTCGAAACCTTCGCCGACGAACTTGCCGGTCGCGATGACGACCCGTGACTCGTTTTCTGGCACGGCGGCGAGTTGTCCGAGTGCTTCCCGCAAACTCTTACGTCCCATGCCACCCTGCAGCACGATCAGGTGGCTTGCGTGCGGGCAAATTAAATCAGTTAGTGTCATTACGTGCTCTGTCCGTTCGGTGAGAACCAGTGGCGAGCGTCCCTCGTTAAGGGCGGAAATAACATCATCGCGGATCATGAGATTGCGCGGATGTGAGCGGATTATTTCCGCACAAAGGCTTTGGTATTCGATCCGGCGGTCGGAATCTGGCTCGGCGGTCGAGCGGAGTCCGGTGGGACGGACGATGACATGATGGGAAAATGGCCGGGCGTCCGCCTGTTGCTTGGCATCCACCCGGTGGCGGACGGGGCCGCATTGCATAAAAATGATTGGATGGTGGCCATCCTTGCGCGCCACGGTAGCGGATAGACCGAGCACATAACGAGCCTTGGCTCGGCGAGCCACCAACTCGAAACTGCTTGCTGATAGGTGGTGGCATTCATCGACAATCAAATGTCCATAGTCCGCCACCCGATCATCAACCACACCCTTACGCACAAGGCTTTGAATCAAGGCGACGTCGATCACGCCATTGAGTTTTTTGTGACCTCCGCCGAGTCTCCCGATGGTTTTTTCAGGTAGACCGAGGAAGAACGCGAGGCGCTCTACCCATTGTTCCAGCAGCTGCTGGCGATGGACCAGAATCAACGTATTCACGCCGCGCGCCGCGATGAGATGGGCGGCAACCACGGTTTTTCCGAAAGCCGTGGTCGCAGAGAGCACGCCGGAATCGGACGCGAGCATTGCGGTGACGGCTTGCTCCTGCTCCGGACGCAGTGTTCCGGCAAAATGGAAATCCTGGGGTGTTCCAGCCACCCGCTCATCGCGGATGATCGGTTTGATTTTCAGTTCCGAAAGCAGCGCTATAACCTCTTCAAAACAACCGCGCGGCAAACCCACATGCGCCGTCAGATCTTCCGCACACGCGATAATCCGCGGTTTTTCGTAGGTTGAAAGGCGCATGGCCTGGGCACGGTAAAACTCCGGATTTTGGAATGCTGCAAGGCGCACCAGCCTATTCCTGAGCGCTGGTGGCAAATCGTTTTTTGCTAGATAAATCTGATTTCCAAGAACTACTTCAATCTTCTGAGGCAAAGCACCGGCGACGGGCGAAGCGCGATGTCTACGGGAAGGCGGGCTGTTCCATGGCTCGACTTCGTCGTCGTCCTGCATGAGCGCGTATCGCACGCCAACAACGCGGCCACGGCTCTCCGCATCTTGCACGAGAGCATCGATTCGATCCCGTGACATGCGCTCGATTGAAGAGATAAAGGCCCAAGGATCAGGATAAGGAGTGAGCGTATCATCCACAAACATGCTGTGCTTGTTCTGCCGCGGGCCTTTCTGCATCGGCAGGGCGATCAGGTTGCCGAAGCCTCCTTTGGGCATTGTATCCTGATTCGGAAAAAGCCGGTCGTATGAGGCGAGGCCGAGTTCCGGCCTTTGCTCCATCGTTTCCGTGAGAATGAACGATCCGAGCTTCCTAGCTAATACCGCAGGAACGGCGTCTTTGAAAAACAACCAAACATGCCCGCCGTTGCCAGAACGTGAGCGCTCGAGCGCGGCCGAAATTACCAAGCGTCGGCAAGTTTCCATCACCGCTAGCACGTCTTCCTGCCACGATTCCTTATCGAAATCCATGGTGAGAAAATAACATGTCTCATCCACGAGCATCGGATAAACACCGGCAACAAAATCATTCCCGGTCTTGTCTTTTCCTGATAGATGACAGCGGATCATTTCATCCGTAACAGGCAAAAATGCGCGGTGTGGACAAACACCGCATTTGACCTTCGGTTTTTCACAAATGCCGCGGACCCATTCATTACCGCATGCCGGAGCGTAGCCGGATTTGCCAGACTTCGGGTTGTCGTAGCGACGTGGATACACATCCTCACGTCCACGGAAAAGTGAACGGAAAAGAGCTATTTTTTCTTCAACCGGGCTGCGCGCATGTACTTCAATGGAATTGACCGCAGCGAGTTGGTTTTCTGGCATACCGCTCATGTCACACGATGACCTTCATGCATCAACCACCCCAAAGGTCGGAGGATCAGCTTTCAGTCTTGTCAGGATGGGTCGCGTGACTTTTCGGGGTCGGTGGCGTGGATGGACTGCCGAGGTAGGCGGGAAGCTCGACTCCGGCGCTGCGCGCCAGCTCGTGGATCGGCGGTAACGAGCCGACGAGGCCTGAGAGGAAGCCCGCAGTGCTGGATTTACCACCCGCACCCGCGCCGCTGTCCCACACGGTGACCTTGTCGATCTTGAGATTGGAGACCGCTTTCACTTGTTCTTCCACCAGCTTGGGAAGTTGTTCCGTGACCATCAAGCGTGCTGCTTGTTCGGCACCACCGGCTGCGGCGACGATCGCGCGGAAACCATCGGCCCGGGCTTGAAGCTGGGCGAGCGTGCCGGCGGCTTGTGCCTCCATGACCGCCCTTAAACCATCAGCTTCACCTTGTTGAGTTAGGCGTTGGCGCGCTCCATCACCTTCGGCTGTTAGTTCGATGCGGCGTTTCTCCGCCTCCGCTTGGAGTTCGATTTTCAAGCGCTCCGCCTCGGCAGTGAGCCGGACACGGATTTTCTCGGCTTCGGCAAGCACCTCGATTTTCTTTTTCTGAATTTCCGCCTCGACGATGATGCTCGCCATCTGACTCGCTTCATCGCGTTTGGCGCGTTGACGCTCGGCGGATTCCTCGGCGGCATACGCTTCTTCCAAGGCTTTTGCTTCCGCTACTTTTTCCGCGGCGGTGGCGAGGCGCTGTGCTTCCGCCTCGCGCTCGCGTCGCGATGAATGGGAATTCGCCATTTGCACGGCTGCCTCGTTCTCACCCTGCACTGCATTCGCCTGAGCGGCCGCCACGCAGATGCGCTTTTCACGATCGGCTTCGGCGGCACCGATGTCACCATCGCGCTCTTGTTGGGAAACCTTCACCTTTGCCTCGCTGATGGCGCGGGCGGCCGCCTCACGCCCGAGCGCGTCGATATAGCCGGACTCGTCGGTGATGTCTTGAACGTTGACGTTGATGAGGCGCAGTCCGACTTTGCGAAGCTCGACTTCGACGCCGTTGGCGATGTTGGCGATGAGCTTGTCGCGGTCGGCATTGATTTCCTCGATGGGCATCGTGGCGATGACCACGCGCATCTGGCCGAAGATGATATCTTTGGCGAGTTCCTGGATTTGCTCCATGTTCTGCCCGAGAAGTCGTTCAGCGGCGTTTTCCATCACGCCCGGCTCGGTGCTGATGCCGACGGTGAAGGTGGACGGGGTGTTAACGCGGATGTTTTGCTGCGAGAGAGCGCCGCGCAATTGGATATCAATCGGGATCGGCGTAAGGCTCAGGTAGGAGTAATCCTGAATCACAGGCCAGACGAAGCACGCGCCACCGTGGAAACAATTGGCGGATTTCTGCCCGCCCACTTTTCCGTAAACCACAAGGATGCGGTCCGATGGGCAGCGGCGGTAACGACTGGCGATAAAGATCAATGTTCCGAACGCCAGAAAGGCGAGGATGGCGATTAGAATGATGATTTCCATGGTTGTATTTCGTTAGGTAAATTCAGAATTTTGGGGAAACGACGAGCAAGGTTCCGCATTCGACGGCGAGGACGACCACTTCCGTCTGCGGCACGATTGGCTGGTAATTGTCGGTGATGGCATGGGCGGTCACCAAACGTCCTTGGATCATGACTTCCACTTGGCCTTGGCCGGCGCGGCGTGCGGGGATTGTGATATAGGCATGACCGGTCTGCCCGATGGCATTGGTGTAGTCTAGGGTGCCGTCCGCTCTCAGCGACATGAGCAATCTCATGATGAGCAGGATTACGCCCATGAATACGATGCCGGCGGCGATGGAAATCAGGATGACCAAAAGGATCGAAAGCCCCTTGGCGAGAAACAATCCGCCAGTCCAACCGAAGCCGACGAGGAAAGCGACGATGCCACGCAGCGAGAGGAGTTTGAGAGCTTCACCGGAATGGCCGCCATCGGTGTCCGATGAATGATCGAGATCGTGGGAAGTGAACAACGATCCGATGAACATAAGCACTTGGAAAATGCTTGCGGCGATCGCGATCCCCCAAAAAACCTGGGATGCGTTGCTAAGAGAATGCCACCAATGGATCATACGCATTTCTTCTTAGCGAATTTATCGGGACTAACGCCACTCCAATTTTCAGCGGCTTTTCCAATAATCGAATTCACTGCGGTGGCTGAGGGGCGCGCCATCGACAGGGAGATCGCCCTCAACAGGAGAATTCGCAGGCTATTTGAGCAATGCTTGCAGTTCGTGGGTTTGTTTCGAGCGCGGTATGAAGGGACTGTTGTAGCCGAAAAGACGGAAGCCGGCGGCCTTGAGATTTTGTTTTGCGAGTTCGGTTTCAATCGCCGCCCGCGCCTTGGCGGTGGTTTCCTTGTTTCGCGGGCCCTGCCAGGCATAACTGAGAGTCTCCACTGCGGGCATGTCTCGCACCTCGACTAGTTCGCCATCGCCGCCGGTTTTGCCGACCTCCGGTGACTGATAGAGAAACGCCATTTCCTCCATGTCCATGGATTCGGATTTGGAGTCATCGAGTTTCATCTCGACGGGCGATGTCATCGGGATCTTGTTTCGAGAAATATGTTTGAAAAGCCGTCGGAATCCGCTGTTAGGACTGGCGTCCGGAGTGAATGCCGCGCGATAGGCAGGGTATTTTTTTCTTGTGACCTGATTGTATGGGCCGGGCTCGGGCCAGCCCTTGGGCAAGGGTGATTCCTCTTTGTAGGCGGGCGCGGCATCCGGGGCGGCGGGTTTTTTCGCTCCGCCTTTCGAAGGAGGCTCGGCCATGGTGGGCAGCAGAGTGACGAGCAGGCAAGATAGCACACGCAGTGGATTTCTCATGGCTGGAACATCCGCCATGGACACGCTTCCGCAAGCGGAAATCCGCAGGTTATAACAATTCCTTGAGCCACTCCAGAAACTCGGGATCGGGCTCAGGAGGAGGGGGAGGTGCTTCCTTGGTTTTCATGAGTCACTCGTTGTAGGGATTCCGACCGCCGCGGGATGGCGCGGCTTCGGTGGGGGCGGGCGGTGATGTTTTGCTGGAGGAGGTGGTCAGGGATTTTCCAAATTGATCACCCCAATGTTGCAGGAAGAACTTCTTGTCCTGAGTGAGCAGCACATCCGATCGGCCGAGGATCGGGCGCAGCGAGGTGGTCATTTGCAGTGTGACTAACAAAAATACAGCGCTCCAGATCGTCAAGGGGCCTTTCTGGGTGCCGCCAGTGGCGAATACGACCGATTTGAGGAATCGCAGCGCGAACACCACGGCAATGATCCAAGCGCCAACTCCGAGCGTGCCCATGAAGCCGAATGAATCGGTGGATTCCGCGAAGATCCACACGGCGGGCGCAAATCCTAACAGAAGTAATCCGGCGAGTGCCAGTGCGCCGGCAAGGCAGGCGGCAAGTTGGGAGATGGAAACCCGTGCGCCGGCAAGGGTGGAGAAGATATATAAACTTGGAAAACAGATCACGCCCGAGAACAACAATCCGGCCACGATTTTTGCAGGTGCGGCCCAGAGTTGTTCATGCTTGGCGAAGCAGCCGAGCACGAAGCCGAAGAGCAGGAAGGAAACCAAGGCCATCGCGGCGAAGCGCTCGGTCGCGCCGTGGTTGCCGTCTGCGAGGCGGGCAACAAGGGCCTGCGGTCGTCGGAGCAGGGCTTCGAACAAGGATTTCAGGTCGAGGTTTTCCGGCAGCGGGGCTTCGAGTGGTGGCGGTTGGTGGGCGGTGGGTGTGTCTTGTGGATTCATGGTTTTGGGTTGGTTCGGTGGTTATTTTGGATGGCTTTTGCGATGGGAATGGCGAGGAGAAGGAGGATCAACATGAGTGCGGGGATTCCGAATCCGCCGGTGATGCGATCAATGGAATTCCAGACAGTCTGATAGAAATTACCACGCATGGGGTCGGGTCGGAGGAATTGAACTTCCAGCGTTGGAGTGCCGAAGAATGGGCGGAGAATCCATGAGAACTGCGCGCCCAGAAATCCATTGCCACCGAGCCATGCGAGCAAGGTGGCGGTGGCCGCAGCTGGCGTGGGAGATTTCGCGGCGAGCAAGCGGTGGAGGTGGATATTCGCGGCGATCCCGGCAAAGCCGATGAGCAAGGTGTGCGAGACCAGATAGGCGGCGTGCGCGGATGATGCGCCGGGTGAATCCGGCGTCGGCGCATTCCATGCCAGCAGAAATGTGACCGGTGCCAGCGAGCCAAGGATCAACCCGGCCAAGGCGAAGGCGCTGAGCAGCGCGAGCAGGGATTGGCGGAAACCCAGGCCGGTGCCGAGCAGTAATCCCAACAGGCCATTGAGCAGCCCGTTGCAAATCAGCGTCAGCGCGACGAGCAACGGAAGTTTCACCGCCACATACACGCCCATCAACGGGTCACGCCAATAGCCGACGGTGAAGCCATAAACCGCCAACCCGGCGCAGGCGGCCAGCGCCACCCGCAACACCCGCCGGGGAGTGGGGGCATCGAGCCAGTCGTCGTCCGGCTGGATCAGTTGGCGAAGCTTCATGGCGCAGAGCATCACCGCGCATTGTGAGCGGATGATGCGAACTGTGTGAGGATTTCGTGAACCGGCCAATCCTTGCGGTCTGCGGGCCTGGGTCGGATGCAGGATCGAACCTCCTGAAGTCGGATGATATCAGCCTCGAGTCCGAGGTGAAGAAAGGCTGCGGGCAGGATGCCCGCGCCACGGTGGCTTCTGAAGCCAGAAATCACGCTAGGACCTTGTCTATCACCTTCGCGGGGAGGACACCGGTGAGTTTCTGGTTGAGGCCTTGGAAGCGAAAGGTGAAGCGGTTGTGATCCATGCCGAGGCAGTGGAGGATGGTGGCGTTGAGGTCGCGGATGTGGACGGGGTTTTCGACGATGTTGTAGGAGTAGTCGTCGGTGATGCCGTAGCTGGCACCGCCTTTCACACCGCCACCGGCGAGCCACATCGAGAAGCAGCGGCCGTGGTGGTCGCGTCCGGAACCAAGGGCGCCCTGGCTGTAGACCGTGCGGCCGAATTCGCCGCCCCAGATGACGAGCGTGTCTTCTAATAAACCACGCTGCTTGAGGTCGGTGATGAGCGCGGCGGTGGCCTGGTCGGTATCGCGGCACTGGTTGGCGAGGTGATTCTTGAGTTCGAGGTGTTGGTCCCAGCCGCGGTGGAAGAGTTGGGTGAAGCGGACACCGCGTTCGGCCATGCGGCGGGCGAGCAGGCAATTGTAGGCATAGGTGCCGGGACGGCGGGAATCCGGGCCGTAGAGGTCGAAGACCCAGTCGGGCTCGTCGGAGAGGTCGGCGAGTTCCGGCGCGGAAGTCTGCATGCGGAAAGCCATTTCGTATTGGCTGATACGAGTGGCGATTTCCGGGTCGCCGAGTTCGTGATGACGGAGTTCGTTGAGTTTTCCGAGGTCGTCCAACATCGAGCGGCGGTCGGCGCGCGTCATGCCTGCGGGGTCGTTGAGGTAGAGGACGGGATCCTTGCTGCTGCGGAACTGCACGCCTTGGTGGTTGGACGGCAGGAAGCCGCTGCCCCACAGGCGGGAAAAGATTGGTTGGCCGGGGTTTTTGCCGGTGCCTTGGGAAACTAGGACGATGTAGGACGGCAGGTTCTCATTCATGCTGCCAAGGCCGTAGGAGACCCATGATCCCATGCTGGGCGAGCCGGGAAACTGCGAGCCAGTGTTGATGAAAGTGATGCCGGGGTCGTGGTTGATCGCCTCGGTGTGCATCGAGCGGATGACGGTGATCTCATCGGCAACGCCCGTGGTGTAGGGTAGTAGGTCGCTGATCCATTGTCCGCTGGCTCCGCGTTGTTTGAATTCGGCGATGCTTTTGCAAACCGGGAAGTTTTTTTGATCCGAGGTCATTCCCGTCAGGCGCTGGCCCTGGCGAATGGAATCCGGCAAATCCTGACCGTGGACTTTTTCGAGATGCGGTTTGTAATCGAAGAGATCGATGTGGGACGGGCCGCCGGATTGGAACAGATAGATCACGCGCTTCGCCTTCGGCGCGAAGTGCGCGGTGCGGAGTGGAGGAGCGGAGGTAGTCCGGGCATCGGCGGCGAGCAGCGCGCGCGCAGCGATGGCACCGAGGCCAAGGCCCGTCAGCCCGAGGAAGCTGCGGCGGGTTTGTGAGTTGTGATAGAAGTCGAGAGGGTTCATGAAAATCTTTTGGAGGGAAGATGTGGGGACAGGATGTCCCCGCGACGGACTGGGACTGCAAGTCCCAGCCACTGGGGTTCATGGCCGGTTGATGGATTCGTCGAGGTTGATGAGTGTGGAGCCGAGCATGGCGTAGGCTTCGGCTTCCGGTTTGTTGTCGGCGATCTGGCGGAAAATTGATTTTGTTAGAACGGAGAGTTCGGCGCCCGTGGGCTTGCGGCCGGTGGCGAGACGGAATCCGTGGGTGATCCGCGACTCGGGGGTGCCGCCGCCTTCACGGAGCATACGCTGGCCGAGAGCTTTGCTGGCTTCGACAAACTGCGGTTCGTTGAGCAGGACGAGTGCCTGCAGAGGTGTATTGGTGTTGTTGCGGATGATGGCGCAGGTTTCGCGGGTCGGCGCGTCGAAGATCGACATCACGGGTGGCGGCGACGTGCGTTTCCAGAACGTATAGAGGCTGCGGCGGAATTGGGAGGCACCACTGCTGCCAAGGAAGACCTGGGCGGTAAACGGATGCTCGTAGCCGAAGTGGCTGATCTCGCTCCACAGGTCCGGCTGCGGCGGGTGGACGCCAGGACCGCCGATGGCGCGGTCGAGAAGTCCGCTGATGGCGAGCGCTTGGTCGCGCAGGATTTCCGCATCGAGCCGAGTGCGTGGAGAGCGGGCGAGCCATTGGTTGCGCGGGTCAGCTTCCCGCTGCTCCGGCGTGGTGATGGACGAGCGGCGGTAGGTTTGCGAGGCGAGGATGGTGCGGAGAGTGTGCCGCAGGTCCCAGTGGTGTTCGACCAGATCGACGGTCAGCCAGTCTAACAATTCTGGGTGAGTCGGCCAGGACCCTTGGTTGCCGAAGTCGCCCGGTGTTTCCACCAGCCCGCGGCCGAAGACCATCTGCCAGACTCGGTTGACGATCACGCGCGAGGTGAGCGGGTGGTCGGGGCGGACGATCCATTGTGCAAGGTCGAGTCGGGTGGGATCGGCTCCGTCGGCGAGTGGTGGCATGGCGGCAGGCACGCCGGGTGTGACTTCCTCACCAGGTTGGTCGTAGGCCCCACGGTTAAGGATGTGGGTTTTGCGAAGAGCGGGCTTGTAATCCATGACCATGACGGTGGTCTTGCCGCGTTTGATGTCGCGCTCGATGACCTTGATTTCCACATCGATGGTTTTGATCGCGATCTGCATCCGCGCAGCGAGCAGATCCTTTGATTTCATGAACGCCTCGTTGATTGCCGTCCATTGTTCCGGCGTGCGTTGATCGGGGTGAGTGGCTATGGCATCGGCGAGTGGGCCGGGTTCAGGTTTCGCGGATTTTTCCCATGCCGTGCGCGCCGCCAACACGGGCGCGAGTGGGTGCAGGCGGTGCTGCCGAAGTTCCGCGAGGCGGGCTTTGAGGCCGGCCAAACCGCCATCGCCGAGGGGCGACCTGTATTCCATGACCGGTGCGGTGTTTTCGTTGGTGGCTCCTTTGCCCGGTTCGGACGATGTGTTGAAGAAGGCATACATCCGGAAGTATTCCTTCTGTGAGATCGGGTCGAACTTGTGGTCGTGGCATTGCGCGCACTTCATGGTGAGCCCGAGGATGGAGGTGGAAACGGTATCAACCTTGTCCACGGTGTAGTTCACGCGGTATTCCTCGGCGATGGTGCCGCCTTCATGGGTATTCATGCTGTTGCGCAGGAATCCGGTGGCGGCTTTCTGGTCGGGCGTTGCGTTGGGAATGAGGTCGCCGGCGATTTGTTCGAGAACGAACTGGTCATACGGCCGGTTGGTGGCGAAGGAGTGGATCACCCAATCGCGCCACGCCCACATGTCGCGGTGGTCGTCGATCGAGTAGCCGTGAGTGTCCGAGTAACGCGCGCCGTCGAGCCAGGGCAAGGCCATGCGCTCGGCGAAATGCGGGGAATCCATCAGGCGCGCAATCAATCCGTCCCAGCGGGCGGCAGAGGCATCGGCCAGCACGGAATCGATCTCCGCGGGCGATGGCGGCAAGCCTGTTAGATCAAGAAACAATCTGCGGACGAGGGTTTCATCGGCAGCGGGGGAATTGGGCTTGATGCGTTCCTCCTTGAGCCGCAGGTCGATGAAATGATCGATCGGCTGGGAGCCGGCCGGGACGGCGGATTTGCGCGGAGGAACGAAGGCCCAATGGGGTTCGTAGGCGGCACCGGCCTTGATCCAGCGTTTTAGGGTTTCGATTTGTTCCGGCAGAAGAGCGGCCATGTGCGCGTCCGGCGGGGGCATGGTGAACTTCGGGTCTTTCGAGAGGATGCGCTGGATGATTTCGCTTTGGTCGGGCTTCCCGGGGACGATGGCCGTCGAACCATCGCGGTTTACGACGGCTTCCTCGCGGAGGTCGAGGCGCAGATCACCGCCGCGGTGTTTCGGGTCCTGACCGTGGCAATGGAAACAGTTTTCCGAGAGGATCGGCCGGATGTCACGGTTGAACGCGAGCGGCTCGGCGGCTCCGAGCGGGAGCGCTAACAGGACAGATACGACTGGGAAACACCTGTTCATCGATTGCGGGAAAGCAGAGTAAACGATCGATGGGCGGTGAATATATCTTCAAATTCACCGCCACGTTCAAGCGTGGTATTCTTGGATGCTCTTCACGGTAAATTCCTTTTCCTTAAGCGAGCGGATCGCTTTGACCGAGGCTTCGGCGGCGGAGAGGTTGGTGGCGTGAGAGATCTTTTGGGCGATGGCGGTCGAGCGGATCTGGACTTCGTCGGCGCGGGTTTCGTGGGTGCTGGGCGTGTTGACGACGAAGTGGATGTCCCGGTTTTTCATCATGTCGATGACGTTCGGGCGGGCTTGTTCGTGGAGTTTGAACAGGCGCGTGCAGGGAATGCCTTCGCCGGTGAGGCGGGCGTGGGTGCCGCCGGTGGAGTAGATCTTGAATCCGAGATCGACGAGATCGCGGGCGACGGTGACGGCGCGGTCTTTGTCTCTATCCGAAACGGAGAGGAAGACGTTGCCTTTGACGGGGAGTGGATTGAAGGCGGAGATTTGGGACTTCGCGTAAGCCATGCCCCAGTCAGCATCGATGCCCATGACTTCGCCAGTGGATTTCATTTCCGGGCCGAGCACGATGTCGATGCCGGGGAAACGGTTCCATGGGAACACGGCTTCCTTCACCGAGAAGTGGGTGGGGATGATGGTTTCGGTGTAGCCGAGATCGACGAGTTTGTGGCCGAGCATCACCTTGGCGGCGAGTTTGGCGAGGGAAACGCCGGTGGCTTTCGAAACGAAGGGCACGGTGCGTGAGGCGCGTGGGTTGACCTCGATGACATAGAGCTCTTCGTCCTTCACGGCGAACTGGATGTTCATCAAGCCCTTGACTTCAAGTTCGCGGGCGAGGTCTTTGGCGGCACGGATGATTTCCGCTTTGATCGATTCTGTTAGTGAAAACGATGGGATGACGCAGGCCGAGTCGCCGGAGTGGATGCCGGCCTGCTCGATGTGTTCCATGATGGATCCGACGACGGAGGTTTCTCCATCGCTGATGCAATCGACGTCGACTTCGGTGGCATTGTCGAGGAAGCGGTCGACGAGCACCGGGCGCTCGGGCGAGGCGGTGACGGCCTCGTTCATGTATTTCGAGAGTTCGGTATCGTTGTAAACGATCATCATCGCACGGCCGCCGAGCACGAAGGATGGGCGGACGAGCACCGGGTAGCCGATGCGGTTGGCCTGCACGAGCGCTTCGGCTTCGTTTGTCGCGGTGCCGGCTTCGGCTTGCTTGAGGTTGAGTCTGTCGAGCAGCGCGGAGAAGAACTTGCGGTCTTCGGCTTGTTCGATCGACTTGGGCGAGGTGCCGATGATTGGGACGCCGTGGCGTTCAAGATCGGCGGCAAGGTTGAGCGGGGTTTGGCCGCCGAACTGGACGATGACACCGTATGGTTTTTCCTGATCGCAGATGTTGAGCACGTCCTCGAGCGTGAGCGGCTCGAAGAAGAGTTTGTCGGATGTGTCGTAGTCGGTGGAAACGGTTTCCGGGTTCGAGTTCACCATGATGGCCTCGTAGCCGAGTTCCTTGACGGCGAAGGCGGCGTGCACGCAGCAGTAATCGAACTCAATGCCTTGGCCGATTCGGTTAGGTCCGCCGCCGAGGATGATGATTTTCTTTTTGTCGGATTCGCGGGCTTCGTTTTCGTCGCCGTAGGTCGAGTAGAAATAGGGCGTGTAGGCTTCGAACTCTGCGGCGCAAGTATCGACGAGGCGGTAGGTGGGGATGATGCCCTTGGCTTTGCGTTCGGCGCGGACGGTGTCTTCGTGAGTGCCCTTGGCTTTGGCGATCTGGCGGTCGGAGAAGCCAAGTTTCTTGGCGCGCTTGAGGTCGAGGGATGCGAGCTCTTTGCCTTCATCGGCGATTTGTTTGAGGTGGCCGAGGAACCAGTGATCGATTTGGGTGGCGGCGAACACTTCGTCGATGGACCATCCGTTGATGAAGGCGGTTTGCAGCCAGAAAATGCGCTCGGCATTGGGAATCTGGAGCTTGCGGGTGATTTCGTCTTTGGTCGGATTTTTCGGTTCTTTGGAATCGAAACCGAATCCCCAGCGACCGGTTTCCAGCGAGCGCAGGCATTTTTGCATGCTTTCCTTGAATGTGCGGCCGATCGACATCGCCTCGCCGACGGATTTCATCGAGGTGGTTAGAACCGGATTCGCGGTCGGGAATTTCTCGAAGGTGAAACGTGGGATTTTGGTGACCACGTAGTCGATGGTCGGTTCAAACGATGCGGGTGTTTCGCGGGTGATGTCGTTCGGGAGTTCATCGAGGGTGAAGCCGACGGCGAGTTTTGCGGCGATTTTGGCGATCGGGAAACCGGTGGCTTTCGAGGCGAGCGCGGATGAGCGGGAAACGCGCGGGTTCATCTCGATGACGATCATGCGGCCGGTCTTCGGGTCGGTGGCAAACTGGATGTTAGATCCACCGGTTTCCACGCCGATCTCGCGGATCACGGCGAACGAGGCGTCGCGCATGATTTGGTATTCGCGGTCGGTGAGAGTCTGGATGGGCGCGACGGTGATCGAGTCGCCGGTGTGGACGCCACAGGGATCGAGGTTTTCGATTGAGCAAATGACGACGCAGTTATCGGCGCAATCGCGCATGACTTCCATTTCGAATTCTTTCCAGCCGAGCAACGATTCATCGATGAGCACTTCGGAAACTGGCGAGAGGTCGAGGCCGCGGTGGATGATTTCCTCAAACTCCTCGCGGTTGTAGGCGATGCCTCCGCCTTGGCCGCCGAGCGTGAAGGCTGGGCGGATGATCAGCGGAAACGTGCCGATTTCCTCGGCCACCTTGCGAGCTTCCTCCATCGTGTGGGCGATGCCGGAGCGCGGCATGTCGAGGCCGATTTTGGTCATGGCCTCTTTGAAAAGCTGGCGATCTTCGCCCTTATCGATGGCCTCGGCCTTGGCTCCGATCATTTTGACGCCGTATTTTTCGAGCACGCCGGATTTGAAGAGTGACATCGAGGTGTTGAGCGCGGTTTGGCCGCCGAGGGTCGGGAGTAGCGCGTCCGGCTTCTCGCGAATGATGATTTTCTCCACCACTTCCGGCGTAATCGGCTCAATGTAAGTGCGATGCGCGAATTCCGGATCGGTCATGATAGTCGCCGGATTCGAGTTCACGAGGATGACTTCGTAGCCTTCCTCCTTGAGCGCTTTACAGGCTTGGACGCCGGAATAATCGAATTCGCAACCTTGGCCGATGACGATGGGGCCGGAGCCGATGACGAGAATTTTGTGGATCGAGGTGTCTTTGGGCATGGTGAGAGGCAGGTTCGCGACGCGTCAGAGCGGCTAAATTGGACGGGGTTTGGCAGGGATTTTCCCGCTTGTAAAGGGTTGGCTTTAGAACAATGCCAGAGACTTGCCATCACGGGCGGGTGGAGCCACGGGTCAGCCGCTGAGAGAGGGCGGCTTCAGCGCATTTCCGCATGATCGCGCTCATGCCGCCGTAGCAGGCGGTCCGTAAAAAATGGCCCGGCCGGGAGCAATGATGCCACGCCTACCGCACACGCGGTTTTAAATGGCAACGCAGCCCGCACCATGGCCAGCAAAACGAGTGCGCCGAGTGCCATGAAAAGCACTCCATGCGCCCAACCGACGTATTTCACGGCGAGCGGCCATTCCCAGATGTATTTCAGCGGCATCGCCACCAGTAGCAAAAGCAGGTAAGAAACGCCCTCGGTCAGGGAGCAGGCACGTAGAATTCGCATCAGGGTCATCGCGGCGGGACTTTGGCCGTGAAGCGCTTCGTTTCAACTGATTTTCCGATTTTTAATCCGGCGCGCATTCCCCGGTGCGCAGAAATTGCGTCACCTGATTGGCCAGCCATTCTTCCGCCAACCACGGCACGCGATGGCCGACACCCGGGGCGACTGCCAGCGCTGCGTGCGGGATTTCCCTGATCGCTCGTTCGGCCAACTCGCAAAATTTCGTGTCGTTTTCTCCGACCACCCACAGGACGGGAATCGTGATTTCATGGAGTCGATCCCAGAGTGGTGCTTGTGTTCCGAGCGACCAATCGACGAAGCTCCGCGCGATTTCCCGGCGGCGCATGATGAGGCTGCCGGACGCTTGCGAATTGCGGATCGTTTGATCGTCGAAGATTGCTTGGGCGTTCCATGCATTCAGAAATTTCTGCCAATTTCCCATCAGTGCTTGGCTGGCCCACGCGGCATCGGCGGCCCGGCGGGTTTCGCGCTCAGCGGCGGATTCCAGACCCGGATGTGCGGAAATGATCACCGCCGCCTGCCATGGGTGGTTTTTTTCTAACAACGCATGCAGGGCTAACCGGCCACCCATCGAGTAACCGAGCAACGCCCGACCGTTGTTGCGCACCTCGCCGCCCGCCTCGGCGTTGAGGGCCGGGCCGAAGTCCTCAAGCGGCATCGGCTGGCATTCGAGAAATCGCCACAAATCGACCGCCCGCGAGCTGGTTTTTGCTTCAGCGAGTCGTTTTGAAAATCCGCGGAAATCCGCCGCCATGCCGACGGCTCCGTGGAGGCACCAACATTCCATTGGGCCCGCCTCGCGACGCTCATCGGCAAGTTTCGAGCACTGGATCACGGTTTGAGTATTTTTTCACGGAGTTCAGGGGGAAGCTTGTCCAACAGTTCTTTCAGCGCGGGATTCTTCACCTCTCCCAGCATGATAAAGATCAACGCCGCAATCGAGATCTGCATTAGCAAGAAGGACAACCAGTAGACAATCGCCAGTATGATGCCCGCGCCATCGATCTTCTTGTGATAGGCATAGCCCGGTGGGCAGGTGAAACACCGATAGCCAATCCATAAATTGAGTGCCGGGACGAAAATCCCGAAAAACCACCAACGGCTCATTCCCAAATTCACCAACCGCATCAGGATGAAATAAATGACGAAGATCACAGGCAGCAAGGCGGCGGCGAGTTCGATATATTGCATGATTTCCGGCCCCAAGTGAGGTTCGAGAAACGACGCGAGCTGCTTGTAAAGCGCGCCCCAGATAAGCGGGAAAATGAAAGTCATGAAGAGGAGACTCCTTCTGCGAGCGCCGGGCCAATCAACCTCATGGCTCATCACCTCGGCCACCGATTCCTCTTGCTCTAATATATTCGCCCCCCCCGCCGTCGAGGCCAGCGATTTCTGCGACTCCGGCGCATCTCCTTTTTTAAATAGTCCGTCAATTTCGCCTGCGGCTTTCCACTCCGTCATCCCTTGTTTCCAGGCCATGTCCAATCGCGGATTCAGCCCGGCTTCACGTGCCGTCGCCTGCAACTCGGAAAATGCCACGGGCCCGAGGCGTTCGCCCTCATGCGTGTAAAACCATTTGTCCTGAGGCTCTTCGGTCATGCCTCTTGGATATCCAATCCCCCGAATGCTGTCAAACGCCGTCCATCACGGAACCGGTGATAGAATCCAGACGTGACGCCGGTAGTGGCCGACGTGAAATTTCTTCCGCTCGCCCTGTTCCTCGCCCTACCTCTCGCTGCAGCGGATCTGCCGTCGATCGACGCCATGAAATCCGCCGCCGACAATTTCCTCGGCACGCTCGATGACGCCAAGCGTCTAAAGTCGTCGTTTGCTTTCGCCGACGAGGGGCGGGAGCATTTCCGCTTCACTCCGCAGTCGCGCACGGGGCTCGCGCTCAAGGAAATGGACGCCGCCCAGCGAGCCGCCGCGCAAAAGCTGCTCAAGAGCGCCCTGAGCGAAACCGGCCAGCTCAAGGCCATGCAAATCATGACGCTTGAGGGCATTTTGGCGGACATCGAAAAGCGCCCGGAGTATCGCGATCCCGGCAAATACCACATTTCTATTTTCGGCAAACCCGGCGACGCAAGCGGCTGGGGATGGAAAATCGAAGGCCACCATCTGTCGCTCAACTACACGATTCTCAACAACCGCCAAATTTCCGTCACTCCATCATTTTTCGGTGCGAATCCCGCCGAAGTGCGTGAAGGCGCCCACAAGAATCTCCGCGTCCTCAAAGCCGAAGACGATCTTGCCCACGCCTTGCTCCAAAGCCTCCTGGAACAAGGCCAGAAGGACGTCGTTTTCAGCGAAAAAGCCCCGGCGGAAATCCTCACCGCCGAGAACCGCAAGGCCACCGCTCCCGAACTCGTCGGACTTCCGGCCAGCAAGATGTCCGACGGCCAGAAAAAAGCATTGCTCGAACTGATCTCCGCATACACCGGACGCCACCGCGATGACCTCGCCGCTGCCGACATGAAAAAAATCGAGGCTGCGGGGATCGATAAGATCCGCTTCGGCTGGGCCGGCGGCTCCCAGCGCGGTGAGGCTTGGTATTACCGCATTCAAGGCCCCACGTTTTTGATGGAAGCCGCCAACACCCAGAATCAGGCCAACCACATCCACACCACCTGGCGCGATTTTCAAGGCGACTTCGGCCGTGACATGCTTTCCGAACACTACCACCAGCACGGGAACGCCCCGAAAGAGCATTGAGCCATGCGTCAGGGCTCCTTCTGTAATAAGGAATTTTTCACCGCCAAGACGCCAAGTGCGCCAAGGAAACTTTAAAAATATGACCGAGGGGGGAGGTTGGACGCGGGTTGAGAAAATTTTTAATCACCAGTTTTCTCTCTGAACCTTGGCGCACTTGGAGTCTTGGCGTTTCATCCAAAATTCTTTGATCCAACGGCTATGATTTCTCCGTCCTTGCGTGATCCTTAGCCGCACGCTAAATCCGCGCCGCCATGGCCGCCATCAACTCCAATTTCCTCAAACTCAAAGCCGGTTACCTGTTCCCTGAAATCGCCCGTCGGGTGCGCGTATACACCGAACAGAACCCCGACAAAGCCGCCCGCATCATCCGTTGCGGCATCGGCGACGTGACCGAACCGCTGCCGCCCGCAGTGGTCAAGGCGATGCATGAAGGCGTGGATGAAATGGCCAACCGCGCCACTTTCAAAGGCTATGGCCCGGAGCAAGGTTACGAGTTTCTCCGCCAGGCGATCGTGGACAACCAGTTCGCCAATCTCGGCATTTCCGCCGATGAGGTTTTCATCTCGGACGGCTCGAAGTGCGACACCGGCAACATCCTCGACATCTTCGGCAAGGGCAACGTCATCGCGATCACCGATCCCGTCTATCCGGTTTACGTCGATACCAACGTGATGGCTGGCAACACCGGCGACGCTGATGAAAAAGGCGCGTATGCCGGCCTGCTCTATCTGCCGTGCAACGCCGCGAACCAATTCGTCGCGGATGTGCCCACCGAAAAAGCCGACCTCATCTATCTCTGTTTCCCGAACAACCCGACCGGTGCCGTGGCCACCCGCGCGCAACTCGAAGCCTGGGTGAAATACGCCAAGGCAAACGACGCCATCATCCTCTTCGATGCCGCCTACGAAGCCTTCATCCAGGATCCGGAAGTCCCGCGCTCCATCTTCGAAATTGAAGGCGCGCGCGATTGCGCCATCGAGTTCCGAAGCTTTTCGAAAAACGGTGGTTTCACCGGCGTCCGCTGCGCTTACATCGTCATCCCGAAAACCGTGAGTGGCAAAGCCGACGACGGCAGCCGCATTCCGCTCCACCAACTCTGGAGCCGCCGCCACAGCACCAAGTTCAACGGTGCCAGCTATCCCGTGCAAAAGGCCGCCGCCGCGGTGTTTTCACCGGAAGGAAAACAACAAGTTTCCGCGCTCATCGAGCACTACATGGGCAACGCCAAGCTCCTCCGCGAAGCCGCCGCCACTGCCGGACTGCCGGTCTTCGGCGGTGAAAACGCGCCTTACGTCTGGGTCGGTTGCCCGGCCGGACTCAGCTCGTGGGATATGTTCGACAAAATGTTAGGTGAGGCCCAAGTCGTCATCACCCCCGGCTCCGGCTTCGGCTCCGCCGGCGAGGGCTACTTCCGCATCTCCGCCTTCAACTCGCGCGCGAATGTCGAGGAAGTCTGCCGACGCTTGAAGGCGCTGGTGGCTTGATGCAGTCGCCTTGAAACGGGCGGATCAAATCACAACGGATATGCAAAAATTTCACCATTTGAAAATCTTTGTTGCCGCTGTGTTTTTGTTAGGTCTGTCAGGGTGCCAAAGCGTTCGTGACATTTCCAACATAGAGCGGGCAGGCGGAGGTCGTGAGACTCAAGAGAAAAAAGAGAATGCCTGGATCAAGCGAGAAGCCCTGATCCGGGCGACACAGGAAGAAATCGCCATAGCTTCTGCGGGTGAAGTCCGCTTTGTGGGAACCAAGGCCTTGATTCCCGACCGTTCGTTGAGCGTGGTTTTTAAAATGGGAGCCACAATCCCCGTCGGAGGAGTTGGTGTCTCAAATCTGGTCACCACCTCTTCATTTTACGAGGTGAAGAACACCCGTTCCGGAAAAAGCCTGTTGAAAACGGCGAGCACGGTCACGACCGGGACGATTGAAGAAGGCGGTTTTAAACAGGAAGTTTTGATTTCTCAGGACGGCACGCGACTGCTGATTTACGAGACTTGGTGTGGTGGCGATGGCTCTCACGATGTCTATGCGCTCGTCACGAAGATATCCGAATATGATGTGTGGGAAGTGAAGTATTTAAAACTTCCGCAGTATGATGGATTTGATGGCATTCCCGAACACGGCTCGACCCCGGTGGGCTTTGCAGGAGACAACCTGATTTTCGAACCGCTGTTGTCGGGCAGGGTTTTCAAAAAGAAACTCTCGGAAATCGAGGAGATCAGAAATCCCCTTCCCTTCACGAGGGGATGATCGATCATGCGGGTGAAAACCATTTCCGGATTTCAGTCCAATGCGCCTAAGGATTCGCGTGCGGGCTTACTACCCCACCTTGGGATGCTTCGCTTTGCACAAGGGGCAAAACGGGTTCGCCCTGACCATGAAGTGGCAATGGAACGTGCTTCGCTCACTTCATTGGCTTCTCATGGGCATCGGCGGACATGTTCCGCCGCTCCTTGGGGCGCTTCGCTTTTCATTTGCGCGGCAGTAACGGACTGAAGTCTATTACTGCAATGCCGCTCAGCGAATCGACACCGGCTTGCCTGTGGCGATGGATTTTTCCTCGGCCTCGCAGATGCGGACGGCGTTGAGGGCGTCTTCGGGGGTGACGATGGTGGGAGCTTTGCCTGCGCGGATGCTTTCGATCATGTGGCGCAGTTCGCCGACGTATCCATCGTCGCCCTTGATCTTGAGGGTCTTCGGTTTTTTGCCGTCTTCAAACACGCGCAGCGCCTCGGCTCCGCGGGATGAATCGAAGTCCACCGTGGCCTTCTCAAAGTTGATCGTGTAGGACATGCCGAATCCGTGGCCTTTGGTCATCAACCAGGTGCCTTCGGCGGAAACTACCGCGCCGCAGTCGACATCGTATTGCGCCACCACGTGGTCGATCGCGCCGCTGAAGCGCGTGATGCCGCGGGCGAAAACACTTTTCGGCAAGCCAAAGACAAACTGGATGAAATCGCTGTCGTGGATGTGAAGATCTAGCAACGCTCCGCCGGAGTTCTTGCCGTCGAAGTAGCTGGCAGTGCTCCAACCCGGGCTTTCGGAAACCCGGCGGAACCGTGCGGCAAGCACTTTGCCGTAGCGTTTGTCGGCCACTGCATCCTTGATCCACGACCAACCGGGCCAGAAGCGCATGCACATTGCTGGCATTAGAAATCCTTTCGCACTCTTGGCCGCCTGCACGATTTTGCGGCATGCCACAGCATCACGGGCCATCGGTTTTTCACACACGACATGTTTGCCCGCCTTCAACGCGGCCACCGCCATCGGCACGTGCAGCGGGGTAGGCACGCACAGGTCGATGAGGTCCACATCGGGGTCGGCCAGCAGGAGATCGTAATCTTGATAGGCGCGCAGTTTCGGCCCGAGGTCCAAGGCGTCCGCGCCGTGGATGTTGCCACCCACACCGGGGATGATGCCGTTCACCGGCTGGCGGATGGCATCGCACACGGCGAACACCTTCGCGCCGCGGATTTTTTGATAGGAGCGCAAGTGCGTCACCCCCATGAATCCAAGGCCGACGACGGCGACGTTCACAGGGCGGGTGGGAGATGGCTTTGTTTTCATAAGAAAAAATCAGTTAGGCGAGTGAGGTGACATAATCCTTTGCGGCGCGGATGTCTTCCACGCGCTGCTTGCCCGCCTCGCGCTCGATGCAGGCGTCTCCATGGAATCCGAGTTCCTCCAGCGTGGCGAAGAATGCTTTCCAATCAACTTCTCCGGTGCCGACCACCACTTCCTCGCCCCATGTGCCGGGCACCTTCGTCGCATTCGCGTCCTTGATGTGCACCTGGCGGATCCAGGGGCCTAGTTCGCGCATCGCGGCGATCGGGTCGCCCTTGCCATAGAGCAGCATGTTGGCGGGATCGAAATTCACGCCGACGTTATCACAAGCGAGGAGCTCCAGAAACTCACGCAGCGTGTCCGCGCTTTCTTGGCCGGTTTCTGTTGCCAGTGCGATGCCGCGTTCCGCGAACCATCCGGCGATTTCGCGGATGCGTCCGGTGAGTTTCACCGTGTCTGGATCGGCGGGATCGTGAGGTAGGAATCCGGCGTGGAAGGTGACGAGTTTGAGGCCCAGTGCCTGCGCGATGTCGGCGCAGGCGAGGATATGTTTTTGGTTCGCCTCCCACGTTGCATCCGGCACTACGCCGCCGGTTTCGCGGATGGTTTCCAGCGTCGAGTAGTCCTCGCCGATGGTTCCGAACATGCCGGAAACGATCTCCACGCCACGCGCGGCGGCGGCCTCGGCGAAACCGCCCCAAACTTCCGGCGACTCGCGCAAGGGATCGAGATTCAGCTGCAACCGGGAAATCCCGGTTTGCTCTAACTTAATGAACAACTCCTCCGGAGAGGAAGGCTGCATGGACCAACTGCAAACGGCAAGGCGGGCGGAAATGGCGGACATGGTTGAAAAGGAACTGGATCGGCCAAAACCATGCGTCGCCTAGGCCGTCGCGCGCAACCCCTTTGTCGCAATCCCCTCAAGTCGCATGGATTGAGAAACCTCCGTGTGATCACTTCATGGAAGCGATGATCTGGTCGGTGAGGACTTGGACGAGTTTCTCGGCTTCGGGATCGAGCTTGGTTGAGGAGCTTGGTGCCGCGGATTGGTCGGGAACGCGGCAGACGGTGCCGGGTTGGAACTCGGCGTTGTCGCAGAGTTGGCATTCGGTCCAGTTGGCGCGTTTGTCGTCCATGCCGAGGGTTTTGCGCAGGCCAATGAGTTCCTTGGCTTGGCCGCCGGTGATGGTGAGGAGTTGGCCGCCTTTGAGTTGGGAAGCGACCCAGACGGTCTTGCAGTAAGACTCGACGTTTTCCATTTTCCAATAGGCGTCTTCGATGTCTTTGCCCCAGGTGATGACGCCGTGATTGACCATGAGCACGGCCATGTGATCGACAGCGGCATTGCCGACCACTTCAGCGTTGGCGGGCGAGCCGGGAGTTTGATATTCCGCCATGCCGATCTGGCCGAGGAAAACTTCCGCTTCGGGGATCATGCAAGTCGGCGGTTGGACACCGGCGACGGCGAAGGCGGTGCCGTGTGGTGGGTGCGCGTGGCAGCAAGCCTTGGCTTTGGGCTGACGCTTCATGATGGCAAGGTGGGTCATGCACTCGGAGGTGCGCTTATACTTGCCGGCGAGCTGGGTGCCTTCCATGTCCACGAGGCACATTTGCTCAAGTGTCATGAAACCTTTGCTAACAAGAGTTGGTGTGCAAAGCACGAGGTTGTCGCCGACGCGGATGGTGAGGTTGCCGCCATTGCCATCGGTGTATTCGCGGGCCCACATGCGCTTGCCGATATCGACCATGCGTTGCTTGATCTCGACGATGGCGGGCGAGTTGAAGAACGCGGCGATTTCGACAGGGGTTTTCGGGTCTTTGCCAGGAGTCCAGTGGTATTCGTAGTTAGGAAGAATGGGTTCGGCAAAAGCGGCGGGTGCGGGGGCGGCGGATCCGGCTCCATACACCGAGCCCAGACCATCGCGCAGCACGTCTTTTGCGGAAGGGGTGAGGATCGCTCCAGCTGGAATGTCAGCAGCGGATTTCCCGGCTTTGAGGAGGTTTTCGATATCGGCGGCGGTGAAGACTTTCTTATTCATCGTGGTGGGAACTTGTTGGTGATTCGGGTTTTCTGAACCACAGATTGCTCAGATTACACAGACAGGGTTTCGGGTTTGATGAAAAAACGAGTCATGCATGCAATCTATGTAATCTGCTTAATCTGTGGTCAATTGGTGGAAATCAGGATGGATTGGCAGGTGCTAGGTAGGAAAGTGATTCAAAAATAGCGACGGTGATGGCGTCGATGGGAATGTCGTAATCAAATGGTGCGGTGGCTTCGGCGCCTTCCACGATGCCGACGATGTCGCCATCACCAGCGCCAAGATCATCATAGGCGACGAGGGAGGACTGGTTGGAAAGCGGCGGGGGCGTCTGGCAGGCAGTGTTGAAGTTCTCGGTATCGAGCGGATTGCACATCAACCACCGGCCACCTTTGAAGGAGGGGTCTTGAATGCTGAGGGTGACTCGGCCGATGACTTGGCAGACGCGCATGGTTAGAAGATAAATACTGAAAAGCTGAAAAGCTGAAAAGCTGAAATTGAAGAGTGGAAGCTCTGCGGGTGATTTGTGGAAAATAGTGGAAAATGAGATGTCATGATATCTTATTTCAGCGTTTCAGCGTTTCAGAATTTCAGCTTTTATTCAATCAATGACTCCTTGGATGAAGTTGCGGATTGGGGATTTCTTATCGTGGACGAGGTGGCGGGCGCCGACGCCGTCGGTGGAGACGAAAACTTTCGAGTGTAGGCCGGCACCGAAGAGATCGATGGCGACCATGGGAGCGCCCCCGGGATTTCCCGCGGCATCGAGGGCCTGGCAGAGCAGCATTTTGAAACCCTTGAGTGAAGGGTGTCCATGGCTGCTAACGGCGTGGCCGACGACTTGGGCGGGGATCATTGGGGTAAAAGTTGAAATTCTGAAACGCTGAAATTAGAGTTAGATGATTCTCAGGTTTTCGACTAGGACGCAGCGGCGGATGCGGGTGAAGGTTTTGGGAGTGGTGATGCCTTCGCCGGTGGTGGTGGCGATGGAGTAGGAAAGATAACCTTCGCCACCGAGGCCGAGGCCGGCGACGGATGGGCCGTTTTTGACGAAGATGGTGGTGTCCATTTCCTTGGCCATGTAAGTCATGCGATTGACGTCGCGGGTGTGGATGATGGCGGAGTGACGGTAGTTGTGCTCGGCGCGTTTGGCTTCGCGGACGGCTGTCTCGAAGTCCGGGCAGGAAACGATGGGCATCATCGGCATCATTTGCTCTTCTTGAACGAATGGATGGTCGGCATCGGTCTCGGCAAAGAGCATCTGGGTGCCTGCGGGAATGGTGGCTCCGGCGTGCTGAGCGAGGACCGCGGGATCGGCACCGACGAGAGCGCGATTCACGGAGGCGTGCGAGCAGCCACCGCCTTCGCCGGGCTTGAAGGTGAATGCGGCGGCAGTGAGTTTTTCTAACTGCTGTGCGTTGATACGGGCGGCGCCGGCTTTGGTGAGTTCCTCACAGAATTTATTGAAGACCGGGGCGACGACGAAGACGACTTTTTCGCCGATGCAGAGCAGGTTGTTATCAAACGCGCCGCCTTCGATCACGTTGCGGGCGGCACGGGCGAGGTCGGCGGTTTCATCGACGACGACGACCGGGTTTCCTGGGCCGGCGCAGATCGCGCGCTTGCCGGATTTCATGGCAGCGCCGACGACGGCCGGGCCACCGGTGATGGCGAGCAATGGAATCAGCGGGTTCTTGCAGATGGCGTCGAACGATTCGAGGGTGGGTTGCTCGATGGTGGTGATGATGTTGTCGACGCCGAGTTCGCGGAAGATCGCCTCGTTGTAAGCGCGCACGGCCATGGCGGCGCTGCGGGCACCGCCGGGGTGCGGATTGAAAACGATCGAGTTTCCGGCGGCGACCATGTTGATCACGTTGCCGGTTAGAGTGGGGACCGAATGGGTGACGGGCAGGATGGCGCCGACCACACCGAAGGGCGCATATTCTTCAAGCGTGATGCCGCCATCGCCGCTCATGGCATAGGGCTGGAGCCACTCGGTGCCGGGAACATTCTTGGTGATGAGGAGCTTGCCGATCTTGTGATCGAGGCGGCCGATCTTGGTTTCCTCCATCTCGAACTTGCCCCATGCCTCAGCATTGCCGACGGCCATCGCTTTGACGATTTCGATGACCTTGGCGCGGCCGGCGACTCCGAGTTTCTTCAACTTGAGGTGGGAGTCGTTGGCAGCTTGCGCGGCCTTTTCGACGCAATTGAAAACTCCGCGTTCACCGCCGGAGGATGTGCCGCAACCGCAGGAGGTTTTAGCGGCGGGTGCCGGGGCGGCGGGTGCTTGTGGCTGGCCGGACGCCAAGCGGGCGACGACGGATTCAACAACGGAGCGGAGAAGTTCTGGATCGATGGTTTTCATTCGAGATTACGAAAAGGGATAGCGATTAGTCACCCTTGTAGAGGGTTTTGCCTTGGACTTCGACGCGGTCGATGATGGCGATGATGGCGGCGTCCACGGGGATGAGTTTGAGGCCTTGGGCGGCGCGGGCGGAGCTGCCTTGGCAGAACATGACGAGCTCGCCTTCCCCGGCACCGACGGTATCGATGGCGACGATGGTATTGGCTCCGTCTTTGAATTTGGACGGATCCTTGTCATCGACCAATTTGGGACGGAGAAGTAGGAGTTTTCTTCCCACCATGAGCTCGTCCTTCTTGGTCGAGACAACTTGTCCAATGACTTCGGCGAGGAACATGGGATTTATTAGTTGAAAGTGATCAGTAAGCAGTGAGCAGTGGAGCGGGAGCGGCCATGAATGGCTTTCCCCGCGCCAAGACTGTTCACTTCTAACTTACTTGCGCGGGGCGCGGGCGGCGGCGTCTTTCGGGAGCACGCTATCAATGGCGTCGTCCGGACGGGCGATGACATGGGCGCTGATGACTTCACCGCCAGCTTGCGCGACGGCGGATGCACCGGCATCGATGGCGGCTTTCACGGCGGCGACGTCACCAGTGACGGCGGCGTTGCACATTGCGTTACCGATTTGTTTCATCGGTCCGACGAGTTCGACATTTGCGGATTTGAGCATCGCGTCAACGCCGACGACGAGGCATGCGAGGCCGCGGGTTTCGAGGAGTCCTACTGCTTGTTTGGCCATTTTAGTGTTTGGTTAGTGATTGGAGGTTGTTGGAGAATAGTCAGGAGAGTTTGCGGAAAACTTCGCGGGCGAGGACAAGTTCCTCGTTGGCGGGGATAACAAAAATGCGGGCGGGGGAATCTGCTGTGCTGATGTCGGCCTCGGTGGCCCGGCAGCTTGCGTTTTTCGCGGGATCGAGTCGGATGCCGAAGGCTTCGAGATTCGCGCAAACGTGGGCGCGGATGTCGGTGTTGTTCTCGCCAATGCCAGCGGTGAAGACGAGTGCATCGATGCCGCCGAGTTCAAGGGTGAAAGCACCGATCCAGTGACGGATCGAGTGGGTGAGCGAGTCGAGGGCGAGTCGGGCGTCCGCGTTGCCGGAGTTGGCCGCTTCGCGGATATCGCGGATGTCATTGGAGACACCGGAGAGGCCTAACAATCCTGACTCCTTGGTGAGTTGGCGTTCGGCTTCATCGAGTGAGAGGCCGAGGGTGCGCATGGCGTATGGAATGGCACCGGAGTCGAGCTCGCCGACGCGGTTGTTTTGCGGCAGGCCGCTTTGCGGGGAGAATCCCATGCTGGTGCCGATGGCCACGCCATTGAGAATGCCGGTGACGGAGCTGGAGCCACCGAGGTGGCATGAGACGACGCGGAATGGCTTGGCGGAAATGTCAGCCGGGCCATCGAGATAGAGGCGGCGGGCGATTTGCGCGACGTCTTCGCGTTGGCAAAGTTCGGCGGAACGCTCGGCGATGAACTTGTGGCTGGCACCGTGGAACCCGTAGCGCCGGATGCCAATGTCACGCCATGATTTCGGGATTGCGTAATTCGCCGAGGCGGCGCTGATCCACTGATAGAAGGCAGTCTCGAAAAGCGCGACCAATTTTGCTTTGGGCAAAGCCCGGGTAAACTGGCGGATGCCGTTCGCATAGGGCGGATTGTGGGCGGGAGCGACGGCGGCGAAGCCATCGAGCGCATCAATGACTGCTTGGTCGGCGATGACGCATCCACTGAGATCCTTGCCTAGAACCGTTTTGAAACCGACCGCGTCGATTTCATCCGGGCTGGTGATGATGCCATCGCGCTGGAGTGTGGCCAGCGCGTCATCAATCACACCGGCGTGATCGGTCACCCGTTCGTAGCCACCCTTGGCGACGACCTCTTCACCGCTCTCATCCATGTGGAAGAGGCGGTATTTGAAGGAGGTCGATCCGAGGTTGGCGACGAGAACGAGCATCGGGGTAGAAGCTGAAATTCTAAAAAGCTGAGAAGCTGAAATTTCAGATCAACCAAACCACGTGCCGAACTTTGCAAGGTCGTCGTGTGGGCGTGGGATGACTTGGACTGCGGTGACGGTGCCGAATTTCGAGGCGGCGGAGGCGGCGGCGTCGAGGCCGGCTTTCACTGCGGCGACGTCGCCGGTGAAGAATCCGGTGACAAGGCCGGAGCCGATTTTGTCCCAGCCGGTCATTTTGATGTCGGCGGCTTTGAGGGCTGCGTCAGAGGCTTCAAGGAGGGAGATGAGGCCCTTGGTTTCGAGAATGCCGATTGCTTGTTTGGCCATGGTATTGGAGAGTTAGATGTTATTGGTTATATGTTATTCGGAAACTCAGGCTATGCCGAATTGGCTGAGGAGTTCCGCATGTGGGCGGGCGATGACGTGGGCGGAAATGAGTTCGCCAACGCGTCCGGCGGCTTCGGCTCCGGCATCGACGGCGGCTTTCACGCTGCCGACATCGCCTTTGACGAGCACGGTGAGCATGCCCGCACCGATTTGGATTTGGTTGATAATCTGAACGTTGGCGGCTTTGGCCATCGCGTCTGTGGCTTCGACGCTGCCGACGTAGCCCCTGGTTTCAATCATGCCGAGTGCACTCATAATATTAGTTGGTGATGTGGTTGGAGATAGTGGATTGGAGATTATTTGATCAGTTCACAGAAAGTATCGGGCTTGAGGCCGCAGGCGTTGCCTTCGTCGGTATCGATGTGGACTTCGAGTTTGAACGAGGGGTCCACGCGGACGACGAGTTTGTCGAAGGTCATGCCGAGTGGCCCGTGGACCTTGAGTTTCATGACATCGAGGTGTTTCACGCCGTAGTAACCGGCGTCGTCCGCATTCATGTGGACGTGCGGTTGGGCGCGGATCACGCCTTCGTCGAGTTTGAAGTAACCGTTAGGGCCCATCAGCATGCAGCCGGGCGTGCCTTTGATATCGCCGGACATGCGGACCGGGATATCGAAACCGAGTGAGATGGCGTCGGTGTAGGCGAGTTCGATTTGGTTGAGTGAGCGGCAAGGGCCGAGAATCCGGAGGTTGGATATCACGCGGCTGCGCGGGCCGATCAAGGTGATGGATTCCTTGGCGGCGTATTGGCCATCCTGATAGAGGCCTTTCATCGGGGTCAGCTTGTGGCCGGGGCCGAAAAGCGCTTCGACGGCTTCCTGCGTGAGATGGCAGTGGCGGGCGGAAATATTGACCAACAGCGCGTTCGGAGCCTTGGAGGCGGCTGGAAGAGCGAACCCGAGGCGGGCATACACTTGCTCGCGCACCAAATGTTCAACGACGGCACGCGGAGTGGATTGTTTGAGCGTTTCTGCCATGGCTTGGCTTTGTTTTTGTGGGATTCGGTTGACAAGTCAACCTAAATTCCAAAAAATTCCCAAAGAAACACAGAAATACACAAAACCATGCTCGCCATTGAACGCCAACGCCGGATTCTCGATCTTTTGACAATGGCGGGATCGCTGCGGACGACTGAGACGGCGGAGGCGCTGGGGGTGACGGACGAGACGGTGCGGAAGGATTTTGAGATGTTGGAGAAACGCGGAGAGTTGATTCGCATCCACGGCGGGGCGAGCCGACCGGAGAAAATCCGGGGTGATTTGCCATTCACGCAGCGCCAAACCGTCCGGCGGGAGGAAAAGCAGGCGATCGCTCGCTTGGCGGCGAGCCGGATTCAGGCGAACGAAACGATTTTCCTGGATGCGAGCTCGACGGTCCTGACACTCACCGAGTTTTTGCCGGACCTTCCGCTGACGGTTCTGACAAATGCGCTGAATGTGCTGACGGCGCTTTCCGACCGACCGAATCTGGATTTGATGTGCACGGGCGGGCTTTTCGATGCGAAATCGCAATCGTTTATCGGCCTGACTGCGGAAAAATCCCTGCAACGATATAATATCCACCGGATGTTTTTATCCGGGAGCGGGCTGCATCCCGAGCGCGGGGTGAGCGAAAGCAACGCCCGCCAAGCGGCCTTCAAGGAACGGGTGGTCGCGAACGCGGAGGACGTGGTGTTCATGGCGGATCACTCGAAACTCGGGCGCAAGGCCTCGTTTTTCTTTGCGGCGGTGACGGATTTGAGCTGCTTGATCACGGATAAGGGAGCGGACCCGGAATTTGTCGCGGGACTTCAGGACCAAGGCGTCGAGGTGTTGATCGGGGAATAGGTGACTCTTCAAAACAGGGTGGAATGTAACGTTATGCCCAATCCTCCACACTCAGATCAGGCACGCGGCGAAACTCGCGCGTGTTGTGGGTGATCAGGGTCGCGTCCAGGGCGAGGGCGTGTGCAGCGATGAGTAAATCAAGTGGCCCGATGGTTTTTCCGGATTTTTCCAAGATAGCACGGATGTTGCCATAGTGCTGCACGCAGTCCACCGGATCGAAGGCAAAGCGCTCGAACGGCAGCAGCACCTGCTGCAAGGCAGGGAGCTTTTTTTCGTAACGATCACTCGCGTGCAGACCGTATTCCAATTCTGCCAGACTGATGGCGGAGAGGCCGACGCGCCGTCCGTCGCTGGTTTCTTTGCGACAGCGTTCCCGGATTCGCTTTGCGGAGGCGACCACGTTCTTTTCCCGCGGGGTGCGGGGATGAATCAAGGCCGTGCCGCGCAGCAGCAGGATGAAGGTGTCCGTGTCCAGTAGTCGGATCATGGCAGGCCGGCGTTGAAATCCCTGACCTGCGTCGCCTTGCGCTCGCGACCTTCCACGGCCTCGAAGAAATCAGCGCCCAGACTTCGGCAGCCCTCGTCGAATGCGTCCCACGGGTCGCCCTCGCTGATGAGAATTCCTCCGGGCACGCGGGTGAGCCGGACCTCCTTGCCGGAAACCCGAAACTCCTTCGGCAGCCGAATCGCTTGGCTGCGGCCACTGGCAAAAACTTTGGCGGTGGTAGTCATCAAAAGGTAGCTACCACTGAGGGATGTCGGTGTCAAGTGACGGGACCTTTTCAGTTGGGTGCTTGGCGCGCCTTCGACAAGTAATCCTTGGATAACTCATCAGTTGGACACCAGATGATGGCCCATCCATGAAATACACCCATCTCCCAAATGTGCTTGAAGGCCTTACCTTCTCCCTTCATCGGTGTGAAATGATTGGGAGCACCCGTGACTCCAATAAACTGGTCTGTTGGAATGCCCTTGAATGTATGTGGTCGCATAAACTCCTTGGCTGTAACACGTCTGCAAGGTGGATTGTCATTCGTAGCACACGAGGAAAGTCCTATAGCGCAGACGACGGCTATGGTGGATAGATTGAGGCGTATCTTCATGTAGTGGATTTTTAACTGTGTCATGCGGGCGAGCCAAGCGGTAAATCTGGGAAGGGATGGAAGACTCATGGGAAAGAATTAATCCTTAGCCGTGGCGGGCATGAGGCGATCTTCTGCGTAGAGTTCCCACTTGCCTTCATCGAGGCATTCGATGCGCAGGCTGAGGCCGTCATCTGGGATTTCTTGTTGTGGGTAGATCATGATCCTGAAAGAGGCGCTGCCTTTGGTGAGCGGCAGGTGAAGATTGCCGTGGCCGTCTCCAGCGCCGAAGAGTTCGTCGCCTGCATCGCGGAGTGAACCATTGCCTTGTCCATCGATGGCGATGGGGATGCCGTCCATGTCATAAATTTCAATGCGGGCTTTTTCCGAGCACGCGAAACGCATGGGCTGGGAGTGTTTGGCGGGTTCGGTATCGAGGTAATGATGATAGACCGGGATGCCGTAAAACGGATTCAGTTTGTAGGCGCCTGCCTGAATGATCGCCTTGGTGGCTCCACCGAGCGCTTCTTCTAGCAGGATCTTCGATTCGGCGCGGCCCGCGCCCTTGTTCGGTGTCCAGGCCAGTGCAAGCTTGCCATGACCGGTGAAGTCCTTGGAGGCATTGAGGGCGATGATCTTATAGCCCGCCGGTTCGATCTCCACTTTCAGTTCTTGATCGCCCGCTTTTCCACCCAGTGTTGCTAGGATGGCCACTTCACCGTCGAATTGGCCGTCCACTTCTTGGAAGCGAACTGGCAGCCCGATGGACCGGAGCATGCCGGATTGATCGGTGCCCGAGGGATTGCTCAGCATTAGGTGGCTCACCCAAGAGGCCCCCTTGAGCGGCATCACGACCGACTGAAACGGTTGGAAATCGACGAGAATGGCAGGATCCTTTTCATCTGCGATCGGTTTGCCACGAATGATTTTATCGAGGATGTCCTGTGCTTTGCGGACCAAGTGATCGGGAATTTGTCCTTTGCCAAGGAGTTCGCGGGCTTGGTTGGCGATGAGCAGGCTTTCATCCCAGATGCCCAATCGATTTAGCAACGCGGCCAGCTTTGCCATTTCCACGGGCAGGTGAGTGAAGATGTCGAAGGCTTTGCATAGCTGGACCAGTTCGCGTCGGACCCTCAGGGCTTCATTCAGTCGGCCCTGCTGTTCTAGGAAATCGGCGTAGAGTTGATAGAAAACGAGTTCATCCATCTTGCGACCGGTCGATCTGGACTCCTTCAGAAGCTTCTGCAGTTCGGCCTCCACGCCGCGGGTGCGTCCGGTTTTGATCCAATGGATCAATCGCGCGATGCGGGCCTCCCGGGAACCTGCTGCGGCGAGTTGATCGAGCAGGGCTTCCCCTTCGGATACGCGGCCCACATGTATGAGCAGCTCGCCGAGTTCGGCTTCATAGAGCCGCACATACTCCTGCTTTTCATAGATGTTTCCTGCGGCTTGTACGATGCTGGCGCGTGCCTGTTCGACAGCGTCGGCAGGCAGGTCTTTGCCGATCAAGCGCTTCAACTTCAGGATGTTCATTTTGTGCCGAGTGGTGCACTTGCCCTCATATCCGCCGGTGATTTTCTGCTGCAAGGCATGCTCGTGTAAGGCCAGTGCTTGGTCCTAGAAACCCATTTTGCTGAAGATGTTAGCGATCTCAGTGCCGCTAAGGTGCCAGATCCCGCCTTTATCCGGCGATTTTGGATCTCCCGTCACCGGATCAGATGCCCAGGCACGCGACCACACGAGCCACTCCAAGGACTCTTGCCATTGCCCCTGATACCAGCGATGA
>CAYRLT010000457.1:0-6402 GCA_964425095.1 uncultured Luteolibacter sp. | reverse complement strand
AGCGGTCTCACGCGTGAGAAGGCGGGTGAAAAGCCCCAGCACCACATAGGCAATGGCCAAGAAACCGGCCAAAAACATAGCGGAGTATCCGGCGGTAATGATCACGACGTGAGTGGCGAGCCAGATATTGCTATCCAAAACCGCCTGCATCATTTCCAGCGTATCGCCACTGGAACCCAAGTGATGCGCAATAATCAGCGTGATGAATCCAACCATGCCGGCACTAGCGGCACCGATGCCATCGCGGAATAGTCGCTCTAACACCAAGCCCAGCACTACCGCGCCCCAGCCGACGAAGATCGCGGACGAGTAGAGATTGGTGACTGGTGGTCGGCCTTGCAGATACATGCGCGAGAACATGCCGAACGAATGCACCACCAGCGCAAGCATGAGCAGCAGGAAAGCGGATTTACGCAGGCCGCGCGGACAACAAAGCCACGAGACGCAAGCTAACAAAAACGCTCCAACATAAAGCACCATACTGTGATAGAACGGCTGCATCTGATTAAAACGGAGTTCGTAGGAGGTGCGGCCCGCCCACTCCGGATGTTCGATGTTGAGCCAGCCCGCGTATTCGCGCGTCACCTTGGCGAAAGCTGCAGGATCATTGGCGCGAAAGGCATCCCCCATGTCCGCCAGCGCGGCGACCGATGCCGGAATTTTGTCCGGGGATTTCACCCGCATCAAAGCCGCACCGGTGGTGAGCCAGTCGGCTTCCTTGCCGCCGGCGGGCGGTGCCACGACCATCAAGTAGGAGAATTGCGACTGGTTTTCATAACGAGCCGCCGCAGACCTGAGCAATGCCATGCGCTCCTTATCGAGCGGCGCGGAACCCTCCTTCAAAGTCTCGGCGCCTGCGGCCACGGCTGCGGCATAGGTCTCGATTTCCTTGCCGAAATCGACGGTGCCTTCTTCATGAATGCTGCTTTTCAGCCGTTGATAGAGATAGAGTGAATTGCGGAGATTGAAGATGGCCGTATGGAATGGCGTGCGCTTCGGAGCTTCGATTTCCTGCACGAGTTTGCCTTCTTCATCGATCTTGGGGATGTGCGGCCTGAGCTCTTCGTAGGTGCAATACTTCTTGTCCATCTGCGGCCAACCGAACATGCCGAGCACCTCTTGATTGGCGACGGCGAAGACCGGGTAGCTGTCGGCTTTCTTGGGGTTGAACAGAACATCCGCCAGCCAGTGTGAGGCGCTGAGTTTTCCGCCCTCGGGCAGGCGCACGGTTTGTTTGCCGCGCAGGATGAGCAGGGAATTGCGTGCGACGGTGTCAAACGGCTTGATACGGCCGCCGGCGAGCACCGGAATGCGGTTGAAGGCTGTGAGGTCGAATTCTCCGGGGGCGGTCTTGGGATACATCCAGGAAGAACCGATCCACAGGGCGGCGACCAGCAGGACAAGATAGGGAATGAATCGGTTCATGAGGTGGTGGCGGCTTTTTTACGGCGGGAAAACCCGACGAGATGGAAGGCGAATTGATAGATAAGTCCCAGTGAAACGATCACACAGGCGACATAGGGTGCCTGATAGCTCGGGTTACGCACGACCTGCAACACCGTGCCGCTGTTGTCCGGCTCGAACCCGGATTGATAGTAAGTATCGCCCCGATAGCGCAGCGGATGATTCATGTAGATGAGCACTTGGCGCTTGTCCTTCATCTCGAGGTCCACGAGATTGACCTTGCTGGAGAAATTTTTCGGAATCTGCGTGCCGGGATAGGTTTCGTGAGTGAAGTCCTGCAAAGTCAGGCTGTATGGCTTGTAATAACGGGAGGGTCTGAGCTGGACGCTCCATTTGCGGCCGTCCGCTTCGAATTCTTGGGCGGCTGCCAATGAGTCCGAGACCAACCATGTGCCAAGCGACTCACCGCCCTTGACGGGGATGATCTCGAGCACGGCGCTCATTGAATCCCGCTCGTCCATGCGAGTGGCGCGGGGTTTTGCAGCCACGGCAACCCGCGCTCCGGTTCCCTTGGTGGATGCCGGGACCGAGCTGGCACCCTCTCCGATCATCTGAAGTTTCGAGTTCCGATAGAATCCGCGCACTTCCACGCGAAATGGCAGCGACTCGTGGGTGATGGCACCGCCATCCGCCAGCACTTCGCCCGGCACGGCGGTCACCTGTTCGGTGTCAGCTTCTGTCCGATCGATCACCGCCAGCTCCATTTTCATACTGTCTTCCGAGTAGTTGCTGGTGGCACCTTCCTTGATGCGCATGTAGCTGTGCACTGAAAACAGATCGGTGGCCAGTCCGCCGGCCAGCATGATGATGAGACCCAGATGGGTGAGCTGAATGCCGAGTTTTTTCCAAGTCCAACTGAAACGCCGGATGTGCGCGGAGACGAGGTTGATTAACAGCACCGCTCCGATCAGGTGCCCGCCGGGAAAAACCGGCAGCATGAAATTCCCGGATGGCGCGGTCCACCAGATGAACCAGCTTTGGAAATACTCTTCCTGCACCAGATAGAGCCCGAAGCGGACCTGCGCCAGTGTTCCGGCGAAAACCAGCACGAGGGCGGCAGCGAGGCAGAACAGGGTGAGACGCAGCGAACAAACTGGGTCCAGAATTCGACGGAGAGCACTCATCATTCGGGCTTGGTAAAGCGGATGGATTCAAGAAACGCGGTGAACTTCGCCTTTTCCGCACCAACCAAGGCGTCGGGTCCGGTGAATTTGAAGAACCAAGTTTCCCCGCCATGGGCCACCCAGCCGGCGGCACAACGGTTTTGCGGGCCGGTGGCATCAATCACTTTGATGCTCTTGGGACCTGCGGTGATTTGTGTGACGGATGGCGCGAGCGCAGCTTCGTCGATCGGCGCGAGGCCGATTTGTCCGCGCCAGCGGTTGACGTTGGCAAGGTCGCCGCCGACGTCGCCGGGGAAATGGGTGATGGCGAGTTCGCCTTTCGAGCCATCCGCACCGGTGACGGCGAGCGTGGCGTAACGGGCCGAGCTGCCCTTGGCCGCAGCCCAGCCATCGGGCATTTGCCAAGTTACCGAGCCATCGCCCAGCGGGGCGGCGGAGGCTACCGGTGGGGAGGAGATTTGTTCCCCGGGCGGCGTGCCGTGCATCGGCACCTTGGAGGTTTCCGCAGGCGCGGCGGGCTTCACAGACTCGATCCAGCGCAGGAAGTTCTCTTTCTCTGCCGCTGCGAGAGCCGCATTGCCACGGAGCTTAAAGAACCATGCGCTCGTCCCCACCTCGGCGATGGCTCCGATAAGGCGACCGTCCTTCGCCGCATCTGCGGCCGATGCGAGTCCTTCGATTTCCACAAAAACCGCATCTCCAAAACCCGATTTCACCGTCCGCGTGTTTTGTTTCAGCGATGCTTCGTCAAAAACCGGTTGCCCGAGCTGATCCCGCCAACGGTTGATATTGGCAAGCAGCCCGCCCGGGGCGCTGCGTAGCGTGGAAAAAGTCACATCCACCACAGCACCGCCCTCACCCTGGATCTGGTATTTCACCAGCAGCATGGCTGACGGTGGCTGCTTCTTCCAGTGGGCCGGGGGGGTGTCAGAATACCCTTGGCTCGGAGGCATGGCAGTTCCTGCCGCCGCAAGTTGTTCCGCAGTCAGCCCGGCATGGGGATCCTTACCAGTCGCTGCTCCACCTGCCGCTCCACCCATTACGCCACCCGGCATCATGCCGGGCAAACCCGCATGCGGATCACCGGATTCCGCAACCGGAACAACTGGCGAAGCCTCCTTGGCTACGCGGTAAACTTTGATCTCCTTGTCCTGCTTGCAGGATGTCAGGGCAAGGGCGAAAAATCCGATGGAAAACAGCGTGGGCTTCATGATGGGGCACTTAACGAAGTGCATGCTTCACGCCAGACGGCGAACCGTCAATTCCCCAGCAAGAAAAGACCGGAAATTCAGAGTCTCACTCCTTCTGAATCTCGCCGTTGTGACATTCCGCACAGTTAGGCTCCGAATATTCCGAATCAACGTGGAAGAAGTCGAAGCCCTTGCGATTGACCTTTTCCAACTCCTCACCCGCGCCTTGGGCCACAATCAGGTGGCAGGCATTGCAATCGCTGCCTTTGATCGATGTTTTGCCATCGGAAGCCATGTGCATGCCGTCATGACAACGGAAACAACCGTTGTTGTCCTTGTGGCCGATGTGGTCCGGATGGGCACGCCAATCGGCCTTCATTTCCGGAAAGAAGTTGGTTGCATAAATCTTACCAACCTCGGCCACCAAGGTGTCCACCCGCTTGTCGTCCTTATACTCGGCGCGCAGGGATTCCTCGATCTTCTGCTGTGCCTCCTCGCGGGTGGAATACGGTGCGGCCAAGGCCTTGACGATGTTCGCCTTGGCCCAAGGAATCGATACATCGATGCGACCCATGGCCATCGCTTGGTCCACCGCATCATTGGGCGAGAGGAATTTGTGCGCAGGACGGTTATGGCAATCCATGCAATCCATCGTCCGGATGGAGTGCTTCGAGATGTCATCCGTGAATTTCTCGGTGCGATATTCGGTGGACTTGCCATTAGCATCGGTCACACGCACCCAAGGAATTTCCTCACGGTGCTCATCTAGCGAGATAAACTCGATTTTGTTGGAGACATTCATGTGCGAGTGAATGCCCTCGACCGGGCCATGCACTGGATCGCTACCGCCTACCTTGAGTATCATGTGAACGGTGAACGGAGTATTCTCTTCATCGGCGAGGTAATGCCGGAAGGTTTTCGGCACATCGCCGAAATGCTTCTGCGACCAGTGACAGGTCTGGCAGGTCTCTTGGGCCAAGCGCAGGTTCGGATTAAGAATCTGAATCGGACGGTCATAATCGCCGAGGATCTGGTGATACATCTGCTTTACCCCATTGAGCTTGGTGCGGATGTAGGCGGTGGTACCGGGCCCGATGTGGCAGGCCACGCAATCCACTTGGGCGTGCGCAGAATGTTGATATGCCTTGTATTCTGGTTCCATCGGCGTGTGACAGGTTTCGCCGCAAAATGAATTGGTCTCCATCAGGTGATAAGTCTCGTAGCTGCCGAAGGCCGTTAGCATAAGGAATCCAAGGCTACCGCCCACGAAGCCAACCATGAGTCGCCGGTCGCGCTTGCGGGAAAGATCCACATTGAGCACGAACTCGTTCTCCTTGCGTAGCACCCCTTTGCGGATTCTCCGCGTCTCGAGAAAGTATCCCCCAAGCACCAGCGCCAATCCCATGAAAAAGAACATCGGCGCGACCACATAGGCCAAAATGCCCATGTAAGGATTCGCGTGGGTCGCAAACAGGTCCACCGCAAATAACAGAATGAAGGCGAATGCCGCCGACACACACAGCACCATGCCAGCTAGACTAAGCCAGTTGCGCAGGCGATTGAAGCGGCTGGAAGATGATATGGCAGGTTGATCTTCAATCATATTGTTAGAAAGTCGTGGGTTGTTGATATTTCAAAAAGGCGGGACCCCGTCGCCGAGGCCCCGCCGTGAATTCGATCCGGCGGCGAGTGATCGACACCGGATGGATACGAATTTTTATTTCTTAAAGGTGCGGATGTAAGTCACCAGTTCTTTGGCTTCAGCCTCGGTGACCTTGCCGGTGAACCCTTTCATCTTCTGTTTATCGCCGTCCTTGACGCCTTCAAGGATCGCCTTGGCGCCCTCGGCATCCGACCACTTCTGGCCTTCTGCGGTGGTGTAATCCTTGGCCCCGGCTTTCTTGCCCATCTTGGTGTCGCCCTTGCCGTCCTTGCCGTGGCAGGAGGCGCAGCTTTTTCCGTAGAGGGCCGCGGCATCGCCGAAGGCGGCCGGAGTGGCCAGCAGCGCTGCGATCGAGAGTAATGTGATGTGGAGTTTCATGTTTTGATTGGTTTTATTTAGTAAACGACGACTACTTATAGCAGATTAGAAGCGAACTTGCAAGCCAGTTGATACCATGTGGGCGTCAAAAGCATTGTTGCCACCAACAGTGCCCTCATTGCTGTTGTAATATCCGTAGCCCATATTCCAGACCATATTCGGATTGATCTGACGGGTAAGCGAGAGGCTGAATACGTGCTCTTCAAGATCCGTGCCAAATCCGACAGAACCCGGGGTCCCGTTTGTCGCATACGGCATGTCATAATTCTCCGAGTAATAGAATGAGTAGCCAGCCGTGATCTCGGTCTTCCGATCAAGGGCGTAGCCAACGGTCAGGTTGGCCATCACGTAATCATTGTCTGAGTCCGCGATTCGTTGCGGCGCATATTTGTCGGAAGGCGTGTCGGTTTCTGACATCACATAACTAAAGACCCCTTGGACATACATTTGCTCCAATGGCAGCCAAGTCACACTCTGGCTGATGATATTGCTCTCGATGTCTGCACTTTCGACAATATTTAAAGTGGTCTCACCTTCCACGGGATTTGCATTGACACCCCGGGTTTCGATATCTGTCTGCTGA
>CAYRLT010000456.1:0-4326 GCA_964425095.1 uncultured Luteolibacter sp. | reverse complement strand
CGTTGGTGGCGACTGCGATATCCGCCTTGCGCTGGATGAAGGCTTCTTGGGTGCGGACGCGTTCCTGATCGCTCATGCCGCCGTGGTAGGCGACGCATTTGAGGCCCCAACTGGCGATAGTTTCGGAAACGGCCTCCACTTTTTTGCGGGTGGCGCAGTAGATGATGCCGGTTTTGTGTGCGGCGATCACGGCTTTCATCCGCTCGTCCTTGTGGGCGGATTTATCCACGGCGCTGATGGAAAGCGAGAGATTCGGGCGGGAAAATCCGCTGACTTGCTCGAATGGTTCGCGCAGGCCGAGCACGGTGGAGATGTCCTCGCGGACGATCGGCGTGGCGGTGGCGGTGAGCGCGACGCATTGGGGTCGGCCGATCTTGGTGAGTGATTTTCCGAGGCGGAGGTAGTCGGGGCGGAAATCATGACCCCATTGGCTGAGGCAGTGGGCCTCGTCCACGGCGAAGAGCGAGATTTCGATGCCTTGGAGGGCGTTGAGGAAGCTCTCGGCGCGGAAGCGTTCCGGCGCGACATAGACGAGTTTGTATTCGCCATTGCGCATGGCATCGAGGCGCTCTTTTTGCTCGGGCCAACTGAGTGTGGAGTTGATCACGGTGGCGGCGATGCCGCGGGCGACGAGGGCGTCCACTTGGTCTTTCATCAACGCGATGAGCGGTGAAATCACCAGTGTCACGCCACTGAAACACAGCGCGGGGATTTGAAAACACAGCGATTTGCCGCCGCCAGTGGGCATGACGACCAAGCCGTCCCGGCCGGAGACGATTTCTGAAATCACTTCTTCCTGGCCGTCGAGAAACCCGGAGAATCCAAAATACTGCTGGAGCGCCTGGTGGGGCGTCATGATCAGCGGTTTGGAATCAGCAGGTAAGGCGGACATTGATTGTGCAAATGAACAATAGTGGACCGGGTGGAGTCAACACTTGGATGAGCCCATGGAGGGGCGAAACGTGTTCGCCCTGACCATGAGGTGATAATGGAAAGCGCTTTGGCTCTTCTCATTGGCTTTTCATGGGCGTCGGCGGACATGTTCCGCCGCTCCTTGGGGGGCTTACTGCGCTGGGGCAGGGGTTGGAGGCGTTGCAGGAGCGACCGGTTTCAGCGCGAAAGCCGCGCACCAGCCGTTGGCGGTGACGATTTTGTTGCCGAAAGCGGAGCAGGGGCCGGAGGGTTCGTCGGGCTTGCCGGTGTAGAGTGCGCAAGCGGAGCATTTTTGCTCGGCTTTGTGCATTGGGAATTTCTGGGCATCCACTTTCGTGGTGTCTTCTTTGTAGCCGAGGGCGGTGGCGACGGGATCGGATTCTTCGAGTTTGATCGGAGGTGGAGTTGCTTGGGCAAACGCGCGGTTGCAAAGGACAGCCGGGGTGCCAGCGGAGAGGGCGAGTTTGAAGAGGAAGTTACGGCGTGAATTCATGGTGTTAGGTAGGGAGGGTGTGAGTTGGGTGATAAGGTTGCGGTGATTTCTTTACGGTCAATGGAGCGTCGCTTGTTTCAGGGGTTTTTCTTGAAGTATTTTACGATGGCGGCGGTGAGGCCGGGGATATCGTGGGGATTTGCTTCGAATGCGGGTGGCACGCCGTGTTTGCGGAGCGTCTCGCTGGTGACCGGGCCGATGCTGCCCGCGACGCATCCTTCCGGCCAATCCAGGCCGAGGTCGAAAAAGTGATCGACGGTCGAGCCCGACGTGAAGGTGATCATGTCCGCGCCCTGTTCGGCGAGCCGGGCTTTCGCGCCGGTGGGATCTTCGGTTTCCGGCACGGTGCGGTAGGCGATGCATTCATCGACGATCGCGCCGAGGGCGGTGAGTCCGTCGTAGATCACATCGCGCGATTCGGCGGCCTTAACCCACAGTATGGTTAGATTCTCGATAGATTCCTTTTTGAAAGCATCGATCAAGCCTTCCGCGACGAAACGTTCGGGGATGAGGTCCACGGCGAAACGGTATTCCTGGATTTTTTTTGCGGTGCCGTTGCCGATGGCGGCGATGCGCGGGTTTCCGAGGCTGCGGGCGTCCGGATAGCTGGAGAAAAACGCGTCGAAGAAGCGCTCGACGCCATTCGGGCTGGTGAAGACGAGCCAGTTGTATTCGTGGGCGTGGGTGACGAGCTCGGCGAAGCTTTGATGGTCTTCCGGGTGTTCGATGCGGATGGTCGGCAGTTCAACGACGTCCGCGCCGAGATCGCGCAGGGATTTGCTGAGTTCTCCCGCTTGTTCGCGGGTGCGGGTGACGACGATGCGTTTGCCAAACAACGGGCGTTTTTCGAACCAATTGATTTTTTTGCGCTCGTTCACCACAGTGCCGATGCATGCCACGGCGGGTGAGCCAAAATTTTCGCGGTCGGCGATGTCGGCGATGTTAGAAAGTGTGCCGACGATGGTTTTTTGGGCACCGGTGGTGGCCCAGCGGGTGAGGGCGATCGGGGTTTCCGGAGCGGCACCGTGTTCGATGAATGAGCTGGAAATTTCACGCAGGCGGGCGACACCCATCACGAAAACCTTGGTGCCGGGGGCTTTGGCGAGTTGGGCGTAATCGATCGAGCTGAAGCCTTTCGTCGGGTCTTCGTGGCCGGTGAAAATGGTGAGCTGCGTGTTGTGATCGCGGTGGGTGACCGGAATGCCCGCATAGGCAGGGCCGGCGATGGTCGAGCTGATACCAGGGACGATTTCGAAGCGGACGCCGGCGGCGGCGAGTTCGGCAGCTTCTTCACCGCCGCGGCCGAAAATCATCGGGTCGCCACCCTTGAGGCGCACCACCGACTTGCCGGCCTTGGTATTCTCAACAATGAGGGCGTTGGTTTCTTCCTGTGTGAGCACATGGTCCTTGGCGCGTTTGCCGGCGTTGATTTTTTCGCAGCCGGGTTTCGTCCATTGCAGGAGTTCCGGGCTACTCAGCGCGTCGTAAACAAGCACGTCAGCTTGCTCGATGAGTTCCTTGGCGCGCAGTGTGACGAGACCAAGATCGCCGGGGCCGGCGCCGACGAGATAACAGATTCCAGAGGATTTCATGAGAGAGATTCGAATAGGGATTGGGCGACGGTTAGAGGATCCGTGCCGCGAGCTTCGCTGGATAACGGTGGGCCGCCAGCTTCGGGGAAAACCCGGGCTTGCAGGTGGAGTTCTCCATCGGTTAGAGATGAGAAAACGCCGACGGGAGTGTGGCAGCCGGCGTCTAGTAAGCGTAAAAATTCGCGCTCTGCGGTGACTCGCAACCAAGTGGCTTCATGGCCGATGGATTCCGCAAGCACGCGGCTGCGCGCATCTTCCGAGCGGATTTCAAGACCAACGGCACCTTGTCCGGCGGCGGGGAAGAATACGTGTTCATCCAAGCGCAGGGCGAACAATCCGGGCATGTCGAGAATCGGTTCCGGGCCGTCGTCCGTGGGAGTTTCCGGCAAATATCCGAGTCTCACGAGGCCAGCCTCGGCGAGCAGAATCGCGTCATGGTTTTCGCCTCCGGCGAGTTTTTGCAAACGAGTCGGGACGTTGCCGCGGAGATCGACGACTTGCAGGTCGGGCCGGAGGAATTCGACTTGTTTTGCGCGGCGGACGCTGCTGGTTCCGACACGGGCACCAGCAGGCAGGGCGTCGAATCCAAAGTTTCCGCGAGTGACTAAGACATCACGGACACCGGCGCGAGGCAGCACGGCGGCCAAGGCGAAACGGGGTGCCAGCACGGTCGGTAAATCTTTGAGGCTGTGGACGGCGATATCGATTGAACCGTCGTCGAGTGCTTGCTCGAGCTCTTTGATGAAGACGCCTTTGTCGAAAATCCCCTCCGCCTTCGCCACGTCGGCCAGTGCGACATCAGTGCGGCGGTCGCCGGTGGTCTTGATGATGCGGCGTTCGATTTGCAGGTCGGGAAACGCGGCGGCGAGTGTGGCCTCGGTGGCGGTCGCTTGCACCAGGGCCAATTCGCTGCCGCGTGTGCCAACCAAAAAGAGGGTGGGGTCTTCGTTAGTCATCTTAGGTTTTCCTAGTAGCGGAAGAATCTCATGTGCCACGCCCCTTCAATGATCAAGGACACCCCGCTACGCAAGCCTAAGGTGGAATTGTCCCGTCAATCGTGATCGTGGAGTTACCCGCGCGTCCTGGGCGGAAATTCCCCGATCTTGCTCAAACCGAGATTTACGCCTTGATCTCTCGCATATGTAGATACATGATGTAGCTATGATTACTGCGAAAATCTTCCCGCACGGAGGCAGCCAAGCGGTTCGTTTGCCGAAGGCCTTCCGTTTCGAAGGCACCGAGGTTCTCATCGAAAGGCATGGCGACGAGGTGATTCTCAAACCCGTGCCGACGCCGAAATTCCGTAAT